>JAGCXZ010000225.1 GCA_017961065.1 Lachnospiraceae bacterium | reverse complement strand
CTTTACAGATTTATGTTGGAAGAGGCGTTAAGTGCGGCGAAGACAAATAGAACTCTTTTTTCCCATGAGATGACGGATTTTTGGGATATGTTTAAGGGCTATCTGCAAAACGGTCAGTATCACTCCACAGGATTGCACGGACTGATTATTCTGCCCATTCTGGTTGTGATGACTATATGGTTATTGTGTTATTGTTTCAAGTTTAGAATGAGATTAAATGAAGAAACAAAAAAGTATTTTTTTATTATTACGACTGGGTGGGTGCTGTGGATTACATCTGCTTTTGTTGAGGCTTTTCAGGAATCCGGTTTTCGAGTTGGTATTACATTGATCGATGGGTTCCAATGGGGTAGGTTGGTTGGATTCATGAGACCAATGTGGTATATAATGATCGTGGCCTTTGCTTGCTTCAAGCCAAAGGAGAGGCTATTTAGGAATAACCTGATTGGTCTGTTGTTTGGGGCCGGCATTACGACAGTGGTTTGGTATGGGTTGAGATTTTTGCTTGGACAGAATACTACGCCAACCGTACTTTTTAATAGTGAATTTGAAACGGCAGCGCAGATAATTGTTTTTGTGACCGGAGCGGCATTATTCTTATCTTGGGATACATGCAGGTATTATGGAATGCTTGTATTGCTTTGTACGCAGTTGATCTATGTTGGTATGGCAGATACGCAGTATAATGATACAGGAAAAACACTTTCGATGAAGCTGATGCATGATGAAACAGATGCATCTATTACACTTAACGAGTTCTATTCCAACACTTTTTTTGAACGAATAAAAAAAGACATAGATTATGATGGAGAACTTGTTGCTGCATATGGTTTCCATCCCTCGGTTCTCATGTATAATGGTTTTGAAACTATAGATAGATATGAATCAGTGCATTCTATGAAGATGCAAAACGAGTTTAGGGAAATCATTGCTCCGGCATTGGAGAGATATCCGTATTGGAGAGATTATTATGACACATGGGGTGGAAGGATGTATCTGTATGGAGAGTGTGATTTTTCACCGACAAGAGTCAAAACAACTGAATCAAAACAGTTATATATTGATACGAATGCTTTCAAGAAATATGGCGGATCTTACATTTTTTCACGAGCGGTTGTAAACAATGCAGAAGAAACGGGTTTACATCTTCTGAGAGATTATGATGATAAAGATGGTATATATCATATTTTCCTGTATACTGTAGAATAGGTGGTGATTGTTTTGAATGACAGAGTAATATCGGTTTTGGTTCCGGCTTATAATGAAGAAGAATCAATCAAGGAGTTGTATTCACAGATCAGAGATGGGATAAATGTCTGCATCGAAAAGGATCAGGCAGCAGACTATGAGATCTGGTTTGTAAACGATGGAAGTTCCGACGAGACCGGTAAAGTTGTGAAAGAATTGATTATAAATGACAATAAAGTCCATTTGATTAATTTTAGGAAAAATTTCGGAAAATCACCTGCGTTGGATGCAGGCTTTCATCATGTTAACGGCGACATTATCTTCACCATGGATGCTGATTTGCAGGATGACCCGAAGGAGTTTCATCGGTTTATTAATAAGATAGATGAAGGATATGATCTTGTTGTCGGGTGGAAAAAAGAACGCCTTGATTCTGCTGAGAAGCGTATACCATCAAAGGTTTTTAACAAAGTTACATCAAGACTTTCTGGTGTAAAACTGCATGATCATGACTGTGGATTTAAGTGTTTTCGAAGAGAGGTGGTTGAGAGTCTGGATCTGTACGGGGAGTTGCATCGCTATATTCCTGTACTTGCCTTTCGAAGCGGGTTTAGAATCGCTGAGATTGCAGTAGAACACCATAAGAGAGAACATGGAAAATCGAAATACGGAGTGGAAAGATATATGCGAGGTGCTTTTGATTCATTGACAACAATCTTTCTGCTGAAATACAGTGACCGACCAATGTATCTGTTTGGAAGGATGGGAATGCTGGCATGTGTATCAGGGTTCATCATTTGCTTATTTTTAGCTGTTGAATGGGCTTTGGGGGCATCCTTGAGCAACAGACCGTTGCTTATACTTGGAGTTCTTCTGATTATGGTTGGCATTCAGTTTGTATCCATAGGTTTTGTTGGAAATTTGATTGTAGATATTACTAAACGAAGCCGTTATTCGGAAAACCACATTGAAGAAGTTATCTGATAGGACAGCAGTAATGGAAGAGTTATTTGTTGCAATAACAGAAGCAAATTACAGCGGTAATAAAGGCGCCGCCGCAATGCTTCAGAGTTCGATAACACAACTAAGGGATATATACGGTGAAAAGATCCATTTTTCTCTGATTTCAGTGTGGCCGGATGAGGACAGAAAGCTGATTCCCGGGGATTTTGTCGAGGTGGTGCCGGCTCAAGCCTGGAAACTTGTATTTGTCGCTTTTCCCCTATCCATTCTTTATTGGGTTTTTCGTTGGTGTAATCCGATTTGTCGCCTTTTAACTGCAAATGCGGTGTTAAGGGCCTATAGCACGACCGACCTAGTACTTGACGAAGCCGGGGTTTCTTTTGTTGACAGTCGCGGGTTTGTGATGAACACTTTTGCGTTTATTTGTATGGCAATCCCGTTACTTATGGGGAAGCCCGTCATCAAATATTCACAAGCATTAGGCTCCTTTAAAAAAATTGCGAACCGAATTCAAGCTAAGATAATATTACCGCACATACGAATGATCCTTGCCAGAGGCGCAATCACAAAGGCGTATTTGGCAGATATAGATATAGCTGATAATGTGCGTATATGTGCTGATGGAGTTTTCTCTCTGAAAGATGATCCGGCTATTCTCAGGAGTGTTGACGAGATCTGTGCACAAGATCCCTTTTTTGAATCAGATAAGATTGTAGGTGTATCTCCCAGCACAGTCGTAGCAAAGAAATGCAGGAAGAAGAACATCAACTACGTTCATGTGATGACGGAATTTGTGGAGTATCTTGTCGGAAAAGGATATCCTGTATTGATATTTGCCAATACAGCAAGAGAGCATACAGACGAAACAAGAAATAATGATTTGATCATTTGCAGGCGCATTTTTGACAATTGTAAAGATCGCCAGCAGATTCGCTATTATCATCGGGAAATGAAACCAGAGGAGATACTTTCTTTCGTCGGTAAATGTAGATTCGTGGTGGCATCAAGATTCCATGCTATGATTTTCTCTCTCATAAAAAGAGTTCCTGTCATGCTTATAGGATGGAGCCATAAATATCAGGAAGTGCTTGATGATTTTGAATTGGGAAAATACGCAACTGACTATTCAGAATTGTCCTGCGAGCGTATGATCGAAGGATTTAGTTTGCTTGTCGAGAATGAGCATGAGATCAGAAGTAAGATAGAAACTCATTATGACAGTGTGATGGCCAGTTCTTATCAAAACATTGCGTTTGTCTCAGAAGAATTGGATCGCATTATTGAAAGAAAACGGGACGAGTAATGAGAGAGATTGTTTCCAGAGAAAAATGTACAGGCTGCGGAGCCTGTAACGCAGTTTGTTCTCAAAATGCGATCCACCCCATTGCAGATGAGGAGGGGTTTCGATATCCGAAGATTGATGAGGACATTTGTGTTGATTGTGGACTGTGTAGGGCAGTTTGTCCTGTTTTTCACAGACAGTCTGACATAGAAAGCGGCGTGGAAAAGCGTCCGCTTTTCTATGCGGGGCAGTTGGTGGATAAACACGAGTTGTTCAGTGTTTCTTCTGGAGGGGCTTTTTGGGGGATGGCTCAAGCCATACTTCGAGATGGAGGGACGGTGTACGGCGCGGTTCAGAAGAATGTAGATAGCATCTGCCATGAAGCGGCCGAAGACGTTTCAACTGCTGCCGCATTTAAACGGTCAAAGTACTTTCAGAGTAATATCTGGGGTTTATACGGACGTGTTAAAGAAGAATTGGAGAATGGAAATGAAGTTTTTTTCAGCGGGACTCCTTGCCAGATCGCTGGGATTAAGAGTTTTTTGAATCGGGAATACTCCAATCTGACGACCTGTGAAGTGGTGTGCCACGGGGTGGCTTCTGGATCTGTATTTGAAAGATATAGAAGGGAAAAAGAGACTGAGAACGGAAGCAAAATGACCGGACTAGTCTTTCGGGACAAGTCCAGAGGATGGAAGCACAACCACTATAGGATTTCCTTTGAGAACGGAAACGTTTGTACGGAAAGAAGTACTAGGAATTTATTCCATTTGGGATACTTGTTAGGCTTGTTTTACAGACCGTCTTGTGGTAAGTGCCCTTTTGCATCTATTCCGCGTGTGGCGGACATTTCTTTGGCGGATTTCTGGAAATATAAGGGCAGATTTGACGAATTCAGAGAGAGGGGCATCTCGCTTATTGTAATCAACAGCGAGAAAGGGAAAGCGGTTTTAAACCGCTCGGCTGAGTTCCTGGATTATGAAAGGGTAACGGAGAAGAAGGCTCTATCAAGTTGCAGGCATCTTACCAGTCATCCGATTGAAAGCCCGTTACGAAGCGTGTTTATACGTGATGTTGTGGAATACGGGTATTATCACGCTGCCAAAAGGTTTTTTATTAGAGAGAAGGTCAGATTCGGCTTCAACAAGGTCTCAGGAAAAATTAGAGATATAATTCATAAGGATCGTAAAAATGAGGGCTTTTGAGAAAATTTCACACAAGTTGCAAGCTATCGTGTCGCGTTTAAAATCCATGCAGAATCAAGGGAAGATGTATTACCCCATGATTGAGGCTGTCCGTCTGCTTCAAAAAGAAGGCGTCGGCGTCTTTTTTTATAACAGAGTTGGGTTTATCAAAGGGTATCCGTATCCGGAATCTGTCAAAAAAAGGATAAAAAACAAACTGAGCTTCCCTAAAATGTACTGTGACATCGCCAGGTATGAAAAAGAGTTCAGAGAGATTTATGGTGACAAGTATTCTGGAGATTATATAAAGAGTATTGGACAGATTCCGCAGGTGATTCGAAAGGGAAATCTTTTTTGCCATGAAGATTATGCCAGCGCGTTGATAAATGTTGTGCAAGGCAAAAGAGTGACGATCGGGCAGCCGAAAGAGTACAATAAAACCATTCATGTTTATGGCAGGTGTGGTGTGTTTGGATATGCCGTGGAAGATGCTGAGACCATGCCGAGCTTGATTCAAAAAAAACTCACTGAGAAAGGATATGCAGATATTCGGGTTGAGAATCACGGCCTGTGGGGTGGTGAGGACAGCCTGATTGAACATAATTTTCTGGAAGATGTTTTGGAATATGGCCCACATGATATTATCGTTTTTTATCTGCGAAGATTTAGTAACAAACTTATGAAGGGGCTTATTGAAAGTGGTATGTGTTACTCTGACTTCACTGAGGAGTGGCACCATGCTGTAGAACCAGTTAACTGCATTTATGACAGACCCGGTCATATGAATGCAAAGGGCTACGAAGCGATTGCCGACCTGATTACCACAGACCTGATCAGATGTTCTTTTGTCAGTGCACATGCTGAACGGAACTTGTGGCAAGAAGAGACACCGCATCTAGACCAGTACTTGAAGAAAAACGGACGCTCGGACCTGGAAGAGGGCATAACCCGCTATCTGAACGAAATCAGGAAGGCTCATCCGTTACCGGACGGTAAAAAAGAATGTGGGGCCATTGTTATGAACTGCAATCCTTTTACAAAGGGACATCGTTACCTGATTGAGTTAGCTGCCGGGACAGTCGATCGCCTTTATGTTTTCGTCGTGGAAGAGAACAGATCTTTTTTTGCTTTTTCCGACAGGATGGAGATGGTACGACAAGGCACAGCTGATTTGGGAAATGTTGTTGTAGTTCCCAGCGGAAGATACATTATATCGGCATTCACTTTCCCGGAATATTTTATGAAGGACTATGTAAAAGAAAAAGCGTTCGATGTAACGGGGGATGTTGAACTGTTCTGTAAATATATTGCCCCGAGTTTGTCAATTACGATTCGTTTTGCGGGTGAGGAGCCTTTTGATCCCATAACAAAAAAGTATAACGAAACTATGCGCGAGATACTTCCACGCTATGGTATGATGTTTCGCGAGATTCCTCGCCTTGCGCTTGATAATGATCATATTATTAGTGCTACCGAGGTTCGAAAAATACTTAAAGATAAAAAATATGATGCTATAAAAGAATATGTACCCGAAACGACTTTTCGTGTTTTGATGGAGAAGTATTCGGAACAAGGATGAATAATAATCCAATCAGAAAGGAATTGTATTGATAAGATGGTTTTATATAATGGTTTAAGATTGCCTGATATCGGTTCCGGCACATATCCATACAAGGAGGAATTGGTTTCGCTGATTCCGGCTATGGTTGACAAAGGGTATCGACTGTTTGACACCTCCGATAATTATCACAATGAGCGTTTTCTTGGGCGGGGCTTGTCCTGCGTAGATTTGAAACTTCAGAACGAAATAATTGTTATGAGCAAGTATTCGCGCCCTCAGAAAAGTGTACGTGCTTCTTTTGAGGAGAGCAGCGAATCAGTTTTTCCTGACAACTTAAAAGGAACGCGCAGAATCGATATTTACCTGATGCATTGGCCCTATCCGCATCTTTGGAAAAGAAGGTGGAGAGAGATGGAAGAATTGTATCTGGCCGGAAGCTGTAAAGCCATAGGTGTTTGCAACTTCAATGAAAGGAAAATGCAAGAACTTTTATCCTTTTGCCGGGTTAAACCGATGATCAACCAGTTCGAGTGCCATCCTGCCTTTCAACAGCGCGAGCTGTTACAGATATGCCGCGATGAGAATATTCAGGTTGTCAGTTATTCACCGTTGGCAAGAAAATGTAGGGACCTATTCGATAATGAGATTTTATTGAGCATCGCCGGAACGCATAACAAAACAGTTAGCCAGATAATTCTGAAGTGGAATATTAGTGAGGGGAGGATTCCAATACCGGCATCGTCTAATATGGTCCATGTGACGGAGAACATCGGGTTGGATTTTGACCTTGATGCGGATGAAATCGCAATGATCAACTCACTTGAGAAAGGGATGCGGATCAGGTTTGATCCTGATAAAAGGTTCGCGTTTCCATATAGAATGGCTTTTTTTGCCTATAATCTGTTTTTGAACGTGACTACCAAAGCAAAATAGATAGTTTTATTATGAACGGAAGCAAGTCGAATTCTCGAGTAAAAAATACAACAAGAAATATTGCGTGGGGATTTCTTAACGGCGTGGTGTCAGTATTGCTGCCGTTTGTGACCCGTGCGATCATAATGTATCTGATTGGTGTTGATTACCTGGGAATAGGTACATTGTTCACATCTGTTTTGCAATTCCTGAGTTTGGCGGAACTTGGAGTCGGTACAGCGATCACCTATACAATGTACAGACCAATTGCGGAGAACAACACGGCGGAGTTATGCCGAATCCTTAACTATATCAGAAAACTTTACCGATGCATCGGCCTTGCCATGTTTGTTATAGGCACGGCATTGTTGCCAGCGGTCCCGTATCTGATACACGGAGTTGTTCCGGCTTATATAAACGTATATGTTCTTTATTTTATTTATCTGATCAATTCGGTGATCAGTTATTTTTTTGCAGGATACAGGGAAAGCCTTCTTGTGGCACATCAGCGACGAGATGTTTCTGTGAAGTGGGCAACTGTGATCAGCATTCTTGTACAGGTGATACAGATTCTTATCCTGGTTGTGTGCCGAAACTTTTATGTCTATGCTATTGTTCCTATATCAGGCACTATAGCAACTAATATTGTTAATGCGCTAATCACTCGGAAGATGTATCCGGGTATTCGGCCTCATGGGCAAATCGGAGATGAGGTTAGGCAAGAAATCAAAAAGAAGCTTGGTGGATTGATTGGGACGAAACTTAGCGCGGTTGTTCACCATTCGTCTGATACGATGGTTATTTCGGCTTTTCTAGGCCTGGTGCAGACGGCCCAGTATGGCAACTATTATCTTGTTTTTTATTCTGTTTGTGGCTTTATTGCGACCTTATACACATCTATGACGGCCAGCATAGGCGATAAGATCATAAAGGATTCTTTAGATGAGAATTACCTGCTTTTTAAGCGTATATCTTTCGCGAATAATTGGCTGGTGGGATGGTGCACCATTTGTTTTATCTGTCTGGTTGAGAATGTTATCAGTCTTGCATATGGTACTGATATGTGTCTTGGGATTGGCTTTGCGTCGTTAATGGGGGTGTATTTTTATGTTTATCAGATTCAGAAGGTTGTTCTGACATTTAAGGATGCGGCCGGAATATGGTACTCAGATAGATACAGGCCCTATGTAATCATGATCGTAAATCTTGTGTCCAACATCATTCTGGTTAATTTTATTGGCATTTATGGGATCGTACTCTCGACAATACTGTCATTACTGGTATCCATGCCGTGGTTGAACTGGACGCTTTATAAGAAACTGTTTCTGAGGTCATCCATAGAAAACATGTTCCTGATATTCTTAAACGGAATATTGACGGCAGTCTTCGGAGCTCTCACACTCGCACTCTGTTTCCGACTCCGAAATGATATTTGGGGACTTGTAGAAAGAATAGGAATCTGCCTTGTAGTTCCCAATCTGTGTTACTTCGCGATTTATCGAAAAACGCCACATTTCCAATATTGGAAGGATTTTGTTTTGCGCCATCTTAAGATTACAGAGAAATGGAAAAAAGAGGGAAAGTGATTCGTTGCCGGTATATTTACGATAACGATAAAATGTGATAAAATATGTTCTAATGTGTGCAATCGGACCTGCGGAGGAAAAGATCCATGGCTGAACTGACAAATTATGATGACTTTCTTGGGGCGGAAAAGACGTCCACATTGAAGGAAACTGACAGGAAATGTCCCGACTGCGGCGGCGTTATGGACTTCGACCCGGCAACGGGCGGCCTGCACTGCCCTTACTGTGATCACAAAGAAGAGATCAAGCGGGCGGAGGATAAGCCGGAGCGCGCGCAGGAGCTTGATTTTGCTTCTGCCGAACTGACGGGGAACTGCGACTGGGGTGTGGCCCAGAAGACGGTCACCTGTAAATCCTGCGGTGCGACCAGTGTGTACGACGCGCTGGAAGTGGCCAACGAGTGCCCGTACTGCGGATCCAACCAGGTCATGGAAGCAAATGATGTGTCAACACTTGCGCCAAACGGCGTGGTACCGTTCAGGATCACCGTCAAGCAGGCCGGCGAGAATTTCACATCCTGGCTGAAGCATAAATGGTTCTGCCCGAGAGAAGCCAAAGAGAACGCGAAAGCGGATCAGTTCCAGGGCGTTTACCTGCCGTACTGGACATTTGATGCGGATACCGATACGAACTACACGGCACAGTACGGAATCGAGAGAAGAGTCAAAGACGGAGATGACGAGAGAACCGTTACGGACTGGTATTCGACAAACGGCAGATACCAGCACTTTATCGATGATGAGCTGGTGCTGGCATCCAACCATCACGACTCGTCCATCCTTCGCATGATCGAGCCGTTCGATACGGCGGACAACAAAACATACAAACCGGAATACATCGCAGGCTATGCCGCGGAACGTTACTCCCTGGGTCTTAAAGACGCATGGGAAAAAGCGAAACAGTATATCAAGAACCGTCTGAGCAATCTGATCGAATCCAAGATCCGCAGCGATCACAATGCGGATTCCGTCAGAAACCTGGCGATGCATACCACATATTCGAACATTACCTACAAGTACCTGATGCTGCCGATCTACATCTCCAGTTTCAGATACAAAGACAAAGTCTACCAGTTCATGGTAAACGGCCAGAGCGGAAAGGTCGGCGGCAGATCGCCCATATCCGCGTTGCGCGTAGCGCTGTTCATCCTGATCTGTATAGCGATCGCGATGTTCTTATACTGGATCACAAACTAAGCATGCAGACGGCGTAAAGCCGTAGATCATATATTTTAAGAAGTTCTAGGAAAGAGGAGAATCGGAATGAAAAAGAGAAATGCCATTATCATGCTGCTCGTATTCGTGCTGTTACTGGGCGGATTATCGTACATGACAGTCTGCGGCGTGGGCGAAGGACAGGCAGGATCCGCAAAAGATATCAAGCTCGGCCTTGATCTGGCGGGTGGTGTCAGTATCACATATCAGGCAGTCGGCGAGGAGAAACCGTCCGCTACCGATATGAGCGATACGATCGAGAAACTGAAAAAACGTGTCGACAATTACAGCACGGAATCGCAGGTATATAAGGAAGGCGAGGACCGTATCAACATCGAGATCCCCGGCGTAACGGATGCCAACGCGATCCTGGAGGAGCTGGGTAAGCCCGGTTCCCTGTATTTCATCAAACATCTCGGCTCTGACGGCAGCGAGAACTACACGCTGGCCGGCTACAAAGAGAACGGCAAGCCGGATTATGAGCTCAGCAAGTCCATTGAAGAACTTGAAGCCGACGGTTCCATCGTTTGCACGGGTTCCGACGTCAAGGCTGCGGAAGCGGGCGGACAGAAGGACAAGATGGGCAACACCGAATATGTGGTACAGCTCAACCTCAACGAAGAGGGAACCCAGAAGTTCGCGGATGCCACAACGGAAGCGTTTGCCACACATGATACGATCATGATCTACTACGATGGTGACGATGTATCCGTTCCTGCCGTAAACGCGGCGATCGTGGACGGCAACGCGGTCATCACCGGCATGAACAGTTTCGAAGAAGCAGAGCAGCTGGCCTCCACGATCCGTATCGGTGGCCTGCGCCTGGAACTCGAAGAGCTGCGCAGTAACGTCGTTGGCGCACAGCTTGGTACGGAAGCGATCTCCAAGAGCCTTGTGGCCGGTGCGATCGGTCTCGGTATCGTGGTTGTCTTCATGATCGTTGTGTACTTCGTTCCCGGTTTTGCGGCTTCTCTTGCACTCGTTCTTTACACGGCACTGATGCTGGCTTCCTTAAGCCTGTTCAACGATAAGATCACGCTGACCCTGCCCGGTATCGCAGGTATCGTCCTGTCGATCGGTATGGCGGTGGATGCGAACGTGATCATCTTCGCGAGGATCCGTGAAGAGATCGCAACGGGCAAGACCGTGAAGTCCGCAATGCAGATCGGTTATCAGAAAGCCCTTTCCGCGATCATCGACGGTAACGTGACAACCCTGATCGCAGGTATCGTGCTCCTGTTCTTCGGTTCGGGCTCGATCAAAGGCTTCGCGCAGACACTGATCCTTGGTATCGTTCTTTCCATGATCACTGCGCTGTTCGTAACGAAATATCTCATGCAGGCGTTCTACGCGCTCGGCATTCAGAATGAAAAGTGGTACGGCAAGGCAAAAGACCGCAAGCAGATCAACTTCCTCGGCAAGAAGCACATCTTCATCGGCATTTCGGTGGTTGTGATTCTGGCCGGTTTTGTGGGAATGGCTGTGCACGGCGCACAGGGCGATCACGCGCTGAACTTCTCGCTTGAATTCTTAGGCGGTACCTCCAGTAACGTGACTTTCAATGAAGATATGAGCCTGGCAGACATCGATGCCAAGGTGGTTCCTTATATCGAGAAGATCACCGGCGACGGCAACGTACAGTCTACAAAGGTTGCCGGCACGAATGAAGTGATCTTCAAGACCAGATCATTATCCGTTTCGGAAAGAGAAGCATTCAATCAGGCGATGGAAGAAAACTTCGGCGTTCCGGAAGAGAACATCCAGGCTGAGACGATCTCGGCAACGATCGGTAAGGAAATGAAGAGTGCGGCTGTCCGCGCGATCATCATCGCGATCGTACTGATGCTGATCTACATCTGGATGCGGTTTAAAGACCTGCGCTTCGGTGCAAGTTCGGTCATCTGTCTGATGCATGACGTGCTCGTGGTACTCGCGTTCTACGCGATCGCCAGAGTATCGGTAGGCTCCTCGTTCATCGCCTGCATGCTCACGCTCGTCGGTTATTCGATCAACGCGACGATCGTTATCTTCGACAGGATCCGTGAGGCCTTAAAGACCATGCGCAGGAACGACGACCTGCAGGATGTTGTTAACAAGTGCGTGAACCAGACACTCTCGAGAAGTATCTTTACTTCCCTGACGACCTTCATCATGGTCGCTGTGCTTTACGCAAACGGCGTAAGTTCCATCAAGGAGTTCGCGCTTCCGCTGATGATCGGTATCATCTGCGGCGCATACTCTTCGGTATGCATCGCGAGTGCGCTGTGGTACATCCTGCGTAACAAGATCGCCAATAAAGCAGACAAGTAAGATCATAGAGGTTCTTACATAGAAACTACGGAGCCTTCTGACTCAATGGAACACAGTTCCGTACCGGTCGGAAGGCTCTCTGTATCTTGACCGGAAATTGTCCGGCAAAAGATCACAAGGCAGGTGAAGGGAAAATTGAAACGCTGGGTCGTAACGGCAAAAAGAGCAGACTTTGACGCGCTGGGGAAGCAGTTCGGGATCAGCCCGATGCTTGCGCGTATCATCCGCAACCGCGACATGGAAACGCCTGAGGAGATCGGCGCGTTTTTAAACGGGACGCCGGATGATCTTCACGATCCGATGCTGCTGCACGGTATGGATATGGCAGTTGCGCTGATCAAAGGCGCGATCGAGGGCGAGGGCAGGATCCGCGTGATCGGCGACTACGACGCGGACGGGATCTGCGCAACCTATATTCTGGTCACGGCCTTAAGGCTCTGCGGCGCGGACGTATCCTGGCAGCTGCCCGACAGGATCAAAGACGGATACGGCTTAAACCGCGATATCATCACAAAGGCAAACGAGGATCAGATCGCGATGATCTTAACCTGCGATAACGGGATCGCTGCCGTAGAGGAGATCGCCTATGCCAAGGAACTCGGCATGTGCGTGGTCGTAACGGATCACCATGAGCCGCCCGAAGTTTTGCCTGCTGCGGACGTGATCATCGATCCCAAGCAGAAGGACTGCAGCTATCCCGATCCCGAGATCTGCGGCGCTGTTGTGGCTTGTAAACTCGTACAGGCGCTCTGCAGGGAACTGCATGTCAGACAGCCCGAAGATCATCTGCAGTTTGCGGCGTTTGCGACGGTATGCGACGTGATGCCGCTCCTTCGGGAAAACAGGATCATCGTCAAATACGGTCTGGAAGCCATCAAAAAAACGAAGAACATCGGTATGGAAGCGCTCTTAAACGTGACGGGGTGTGACAGGAACCATCTCTCGCCCTATCACATCGGTTTCATCCTCGGCCCCTGCGTAAACGCGACGGGACGGCTTGATCTGGCAGAGCGTGCGCTATCCCTGTTCCTGGCGCAGGATGAGCGCGAAGCGGTACAGACTGCAAGGGCGCTGCAGCAACTG
>JAGCXZ010000224.1 GCA_017961065.1 Lachnospiraceae bacterium | reverse complement strand
GTCCACGGTGTCATAGTCGTCGCCGAATACATGGATCTTCTCGAGTTTTCCGACCGCAACCTGTGCCACATACGGTACCAGGTTGTTGGGGATCCCGTTCGGATCCTCACCGATCTTGCCGGAGATGTGCGCACCGATCGGATTAAAGTAACGCAGCAGAATGATCTTCCATTCCGGATCGGATACATAGATATCCTGCAGGATCTGCTCGATCATGAACTTGGTCTGTCCGTACGGGTTCGTCACGCCGCCGGTCTTTAAATCCTCCGTGATCGGCAGTCTCTCGGGATCGCCGTAGACGGTTGCCGATGAGGAGAACACCAGGTTCTTCACGTTGTGCTTTCTCATGACATCACAGAGCATCAGCGTACCCGTGATGTTGTTGTGGTAATATTCGATCGGCTTTGCAACGGATTCGCCGACAGCCTTGTAACCCGCAAAGTGGATCACGCTCTTGATATCATGCTTTGCAAAGATCGCGTCGATCGCGTCCTGATCCAGCAGATCCGCCTCGTAAAACGTGAGCTTTCTGCCTGTGATCTCTTCGACCCTCTTGACCGCTTCCCTGCTGGAATTGTAGAGATTGTCCACGATAATGGGTTCATACCCCGCCTCTATCATTTCCACGCATGTGTGGCTGCCGATATATCCTGCACCGCCTGTAACCAGAATTTCCATGTCATTCCACCCCCGTTAAGAATCCTTCGATGATTTTTTCTTCAGCCTCTTCCTCTGTCAGGCCGAGTGTCTGTAATTTGATGATCTGCTCGCCCGCGATCCTGCCGATCGCCGCCTCGTGGATCAGTGCCGCATCCAGATGTCCCGCATAGAGCGCCGGTGAAGCATCCACCCTGCCGTTCCCGACAAGGATCGCATCGCACTCCGAATGTCCCGTGCATCTGCAGTTCCCGATGATATGCGAGTGATAGGTCTGTTTGCTCTCACCCTTTGCAACGGATCTCGAGATCAGGTCGACCGAGGAGTCCTCGCCTTCCATGACCACTTCAAAATCCGTTTCCGCCACGTTGTCATCATCCGTCAGGATGCTCTCATGAATGATGAGCTTCGCGCGTTTATCAAGCTTCGCGTTGGTCTTGCGGATCGTTTTGTTAACACCCGAAAGTTGCTGGGTATCCATTTCCAGAACCGCATCCTCTCCGAGCACCACATCCGTGACCGGATCGATCACGCGCATGCCGGATCCGATCCCGTTTCCGATATGCTTTTCCTTATACAGCACATGGGCACCCGGTTCGATGAAGAACCTGTGGATCCCGTTATGCCTTGCGCCTTCATCATCCGTCGTATGCACGCCGCAGCCCGCAACGATGATGACGTCCGCGTCTTTTTGTACGTGAAAATCATTATAGACGACATCATCGACACCGCTCTTTGTCACGCAGGCCGGGATGTAAACCTTCTCTTTCTTCTTTCCTGCCTGGATGTAGATGTCGATCCCGGGATTGTCGGTCTTTGGCACGATGCGGATCGTTTCCGTGGAATGCATATCCGCGCACGTTCCGTCCTGTCTGATCGAATAAGCGCCGTCAAAGAGGCCTTCCCAGTCCGTGATCTCCCTGAGCATATCAAGGGAAGTTTTGTTGATATCTTTTCTAGCCATTGACGACCTCCCTTCCGAGAGGACAGCCGCAGCCTCTGCCGTTGATGTTTAATTCCGGCAGCACGTCATCCCTGCTGCCCTGCGCTCTGATCTGACCGTCCGCGATCAGAACGATCTCATCCGCGATGTTTAAGATCCGCTCCTGGTGGGAAATGATCAGAAGCGCACCTGATTTTTCCGTCTTCAGCTTTTCAAACGTATCGATCAGGGAGCTGAAACTCCAGAGATCGATCCCGGCTTCGGGCTCATCAAAGATCAGGATCCTTGCATCCCTTGCCAGAACCGTTGCGATCTCGATCCGCTTGCTCTCTCCGCCGGAAAGGTGGTTATCAAGCGGGCGGTTCATGTATTCCGCCGCGCACAGGCCGACCTTTTCGAGAATATGGCACATCTCGAATTCCTTCATCTCGGTGCCGGATGCGATCTGCAGAAGCTGTCTGACCGTCAGTCCCTTGAAACGGACCGGCTGCTGGAATGCATAGGCGATGCCTTCCTTTGCGCGCTCCGTGATCGAATATCCCGTAATGTCCTTCTCGTCCAATAAGATCCTGCCCTGCGTCGGGGTATAGAGCCCCGCAATCAGTTTGGCAAGACTTGTTTTACCGCCGCCGTTCGGACCGGTGATGACCGTGAGTTTCCCGGGGGAGATCGTCAGGTCCACACCCTTGATCAGTTCCCCGCCGTCAGGCAGCTCCCAATGGATGTTCTGTAGTGTAAGCATGTTCAGTTCTCGTCTTCCTCAATATTTGCCGTATATACGAAACGCTTTCTGGCCATCTCATCGCTTGCCAGATATTCGTCGTAAGTCGTGATCTTATCGATCATGCTGCCGTCCGGCATGATCTCCATGATGCGGTTAGCGGTCGTCTGCACGAACTGATGGTCATGGGACGCAAACAGGATCACGCCCGGGAACTTGATCAGTCCGTTGTTGAGCGCCGTGATGCTCTCCATATCCAGGTGGTTGGTCGGCTCGTCCAGGATCAGAACGTTCGCGCCGCTGATCATCATCTTGCTGAGCAGGCATCTGACCTTCTCGCCTCCCGATAAGATCCGCACTTTCTTCACGCCGTCCTCGCCCGGGAAAAGCATCCTGCCGAGAAATCCTCTGACATAGGTGACGTCCTTAACGGGCGAATATCCCATCAGCCAGTCCGTGATCGTATAGTCGTTATCGAATTCCTTCGTCGAATCCTTCGGGAAATAAGCCTGCGAGGTCGTAACGCCCCACTTAAAGGTTCCCTCATCCGGTTCGAGTTCACCCATCAGGATCTTAAACAGCGTCGTCTTTGCCAGCTCGTTGCCGCCGACAAAAGCAACCTTGTCGTCATGTCCCAGAATGAAAGAGATGTTGTCGAGGATCTTCACGCCGTCGATCGTCTTGCTGATCCCTTCCACGGTCAGGACTTCGTTGCCGATCTCGCGGTCAGGTCTGAAATCAATGTAAGGATACTTCCTGCTGGAGGGCTTGATCTCCTCCAGTTCGATCTTCTCCAGCGCTCTCTTACGGCTGGTCGCCTGCTTGGACTTGGAAGCGTTGGCAGAAAATCTGGAAATGAATTCCTGCAGTTCCTTGATCTTCTCTTCCTTCTTCTTGTTGGCTTCCTTCATCTGCCGGATCAAAAGCTGTGAAGACTCGTACCAGAAATCGTAGTTGCCGGCATAGAGCTGGATCTTGCCGTAATCAATGTCTGCCGTATGCGTGCAGACCTTGTTCAGGAAATAGCGGTCATGGCTGACCACGATCACCGTATTCTCAAAATCGATCAGAAACTCTTCCAGCCACGCGATCGCATCCAGATCCAGATGGTTGGTCGGCTCGTCCAGGAGCAG
>JAGCXZ010000223.1 GCA_017961065.1 Lachnospiraceae bacterium | reverse complement strand
TTCAGATCCTTTTCCACGGAAGAAAGCACCAGGGAAAGGCTCTTGACCTCGACGATCGCATCCTGCGCGCCGACTGCGGCAGGCTCTTCTTCCTCCACGACCGTCTCCGCCACGCGCTCATTCGCGCTGTTTTCATATTTCTTCAGGGACGCGATGGCCTGCGCCCTGTTCTGTTCGCTCTGATAATCCGCATATACGGCCGAAGTCATCGCCGCGGTTCCCACAATGATGACGGCCAGGATCACCGATACCCACTCCAGTGCCGTATAACGTCCGAAATGATTACGGATCCGGCTGAAAACGCCCGGCAGATCCTCTTCTTCTCCCATGCCGGAAGAAACACTCCCGCCGCCGTCCTTCCAGTTCATGGACTTCTCGCGGAACGCGCTCATCTTCGGATCTTCGTGCAGCTCCGTGTGTTTGTATTTCAGATCACGTTTTTCATCCGCAGACAGTCTTCTGCGGCTCCCTTTTTCTTTCATTTCGTCCGGATTCTTAGGGATACGTCTTCTGACTTTGCGCTTCGGCTCCGCATCAAGCTGCGCGCGTCTGCCCTTGAGTTCTTCCGATTTGATCACGATCTTCCTGTCAACGGAGGAACGGATCGCCTGTTCATCCACCGGCTTGGCATCTGCGACATTCTCCAGTTTGCGTAAGATTGCCTCTGACAGGTCCAGATCTTCGTTCAGTGTCGCATTATAGATCGCATCCTCGGAAGGAAGCATCGCGGTAAGGCCTTTTTTGAGAGTCTCTTTTTCCTGAACCGCAACAGGGGGAAGCTCTCCTGTTACCGGGTCATCGATGGACCATGTCTCATCCACCAGCGGCCTGTCCCATTCCAGCATTTCCTTCTCTCCGCGTTCTTTGCGTCCCGCGGACATTTCCTGTGCGAATTCCTCCCACGAAATAGACGTGTGCTCGAAGGATACATCCTTATTTTTCTTCATATTCCCCTTTTCCCCTTTTCTGTTCGGTGGTCCTGTGTGATCCCTGACACCCTCCTGTCCGGGAACAACTGACTACAAACCTTGCGCGATCTCCGTTAAGTACCTGCCGTATTCTGTCTTCAGCAGCGGCTGCGCCAGCACCAGGAGCTGCTCTTTGGAGATAAAGCCGCGCCTGTATGCGATCTCTTCTATGCAGGAAATATACATTCCCTGACGTTTCTGGAAAGCTGCGACGAAATTCGCGGCATCCAGCAGCATATCATGATTTCCGGTATCCAGCCATGCGAATCCTCTGCCGAGCGTTTCCACATGCAACTGGCCGCGTTCCAGGTAAGTGTTGTTGACGCTTGTGATCTCGATCTCTCCGCGCGCGGAGGGCTTTACGTTCTTAGCGATCTCCACCACGTCATTGTCGTAGAAGTACAGACCCGGTACCGCGTAGTTTGATTTCGGATGTTCCGGCTTCTCCTCGATGGAAACAGCCATACCGTTCGCATCGAACTCGACCACGCCGTACTCTCTCGGATCCCTTACGTAGTAGCCGAAGATCGTGGCTCCCGTTTCCCGCTGCGCCACTTTTCTGAGCAGTTCGGAAAAACTCTGTCCGTAAAAGATATTGTCGCCGAGGATCAGCGCCACCCTGTCATTGCCGATGAACGAATCCCCGATGATAAAAGCATCCGCGAGTCCTCTCGGCGTCTCCTGCACCGCATAGGACATATTCAGTCCCAGCTGTTCGCCGCTGCCCAGCAGCTCACGGAACACCGGAAGATCCCTGGGTGTGGATATGATCAGAATATCCCGGATCCCTGCAAGCATCAGGATCGACAGCGGGTAGTAGATCATCGGCTTGTCATAAACCGGCATGATCTGCTTGGAAACGGCCTTCGTGAGCGGATAAAGCCTGGTTCCGGATCCGCCGGCCAAAATAATCCCTTTCATCGGTACATCTCCTCGTAGTATTTCTGGTAATCACCGCTCGTCACGTGTTGCATCCAGTCCTGATGTTCAAAGTACCACTGGATCGTCAGGCGGATGCCGTCCTTGAAGGCTGTCTCGGGTTCCCAGCCGATCTCGGATCTGATCTTGTCGGGAGCGATGGCATATCTTCTGTCATGGCCCTTGCGGTCCGTAACATATGTGATCAGGTCATAATTGACATGCGCTTTTCTGGGATCGGAATCCGGCAGCATTTCCGCGATCGTGTCAATGATGGTCTTGATGATCTCGATGTTCTGTTTCTCGTTGTGTCCGCCGATATTGTATTTCTCGCCGGGCTGTGCCTTCTCGCATACCATGTCGATGGCCTTGGCGTGGTCCATGACATAGAGCCAGTCACGCACGTTCTTGCCGTCGCCGTATACGGGAAGTTTCTTGCCGCACAGCGTATTGTTGATGATCAGCGGGATCAGTTTCTCGGGGAACTGATACGCGCCGTAATTGTTGGAGCAGTTCGTGATGTTGGCCGGAAAATGATACGTATCGATGTATGATTTTACGACCATATCCGAAGAAGCCTTGCTCGCCGAGTAAGGACTGTGCGGATCATAGGGCGTGGTCTCGTAAAAGTAGGAGCCGTCCTCCTCCAGGGATCCGTACACTTCATCGGTGGATACATGCAGGAACCGCTTGCCGCTTTTAAAACTGCCGTCCTCAAGTTCCCATGCCTTCTTGGCACAGTTCAGCATCACGAGCGTTCCCAGCACATTGGTCTGCACGAACACTTCCGGGTTGCGGATACTGCGGTCCACATGACTTTCCGCCGCAAAATGGACAACGCGGTCGATCTCGTTTTCGGCAAAGATCTTCTCGATCGCTTCGCGGTCGCAGATGTCTGCCTTGATGAATTCATAGTTGTCCCTGCCCTCGATATCGCTTAAGTTTTCCAGGTTACCGGCATATGTCAGGGCGTCCACATTGATGATGCGGATCTCATCCCCGTACTTGTCAAACATATAATGAATATAGTTGGATCCGATGAATCCGGCGCCTCCCGTTACCAGATAAGTGCGCATACAAACCTCCACAGTAATAGCAATTTTACATATTCCATCATATTATAGCATTATTGCCGCAGAAAAACAACCTTATGTCACCCATCCCCTGCTGCCGTGATCCGGCGCGTCCGTCGGGAAAATCACACGGCCCCGGCCGCAGACAAAAAAAGCCTCCCGCCGGGTGAACCGGCAGGAGGTCAATGGCTCATTTTTCAGCGGATCTGCGCAAAATACGCGTCGACGGTTTCCATGGGTGTGTCCGTATCCGTAAGGGTTCCGGACGCATCATACATGGGATGCATCATGATCTCGACCGGGCGGCTTGCGATCAGGTCCCGGTTTTCTTCCGGTGTCGCATACTCCTTCAGGTCGATAAAAGAACCGAACAGGTCCGTCGTTGATTCGCACAGGCCGCGGACCGCACGATTATACCACCCTTTATAGATCCTGTTGGCAGGGCTTCCGCCCCGGTACAGGTTTCTGCTGATCCGGACAGAAGAAAAACGATATTCTACCGCCAGTCTCTTCAAAGCCTTATAGACCGTAAGATCGGTATGGACGTGATGATGGCTGTCCACATGGAACAGTTTGAGGCCCCATTCCCGGTACAGCGCAAGCTGCGCGCCCAGTTCCGTATAGATCTGCTCTTCCGTTTCCCTGTCCATATGGAGGCGGTAGAGCTTTTTCTGCCGAAAGCGCGCATGAAACCGTCCGTTCTCATCGCAAAAGACCGGATTGGAGCGGATCGGCTCACTCAGCGGCATGCCTTCCGTCAGGTTCAGATGGATCCCGACCCGGTCCTGCAGGCCGGCTTTTTTTGCTTCCTCAACCGCCCGGGCTGCATCCGGCATGTTGACCATCAGCGTTGTCCGGTCAATGCTGCCGTTTGCAAAGCAGGTCAGGATCGCTCTTGTGACGTCCTCGTTTTTTCCGAAATCATCCGCGTTTCTGATCAGGCTCATCCTACAGTCTCCAGTAACCGTAACCGGCGCGACGCACTTCGTTGTTGTTCAGAATGCCCTTGATATCGATGATGACTTTCTCGTTTACGGGATAGTCGCCAAAATAAGCATCCCACTGCTGCAGTGATTTTTCCCTGTATACATCATGCGCGACCGCCAATACGATACAATCGGCGTCAGCCGCCTCTTTCTCGGTACTCAGCGGATAGTGGTAGGTCCGTTCCACTTCTTCGGGATCTGCTTCCGGATCCAGGAGCACCGGACGGATCCCGTAATTCTCCAGGAGCGTTACGATCTCCATGACCTTGGAATTGCGCACGTCCGGGCAGTTCTCCTTGAACGTTGCGCCAAAGAAGATCACCTTGGCGGATCTGACACGTTTGTTGGCCAGCACCAGCTGTTTGACGATCTGATCACAGACAAACGTCGGCATGTCATCGTTGATCTGGCGGCCAGCCGAGATCAGGCGCGAATGGTAGCCGAGTTTTTCCGCCTCATAGATGAAGTAGTACGGGTCCACACCGATACAGTGTCCGCCGACAAGTCCCGGTCTGAAGCCGAGCGCGTTCCACTTCGTGTTCATCGCGTCGATCACCTCATTGGTATCAATGCCCATACGGTCAAACGCCATGGCGAGTTCGTTGATAAAAGCAATGTTGATATCGCGCTGCGAGTTTTCCACCACCTTGGCCGCCTCTGCGACTTTGATGGAGGATACCCTGTGCACACCGGCCTCGATGACCATCTCGTATACGTTTGCGATCTCCTCTAAGGATTCCTCGTCCATGCCGGAAACGATCTTTTTGATATTTTCGAGCCTGTGCACCTTGTCACCGGGGTTGATCCGCTCGGGTGAATAACCGATCTTGAAATCCGTTCCGCACTTCAGTCCCGATTCCTCCTCCAGGATCCTCGCGCAGACACCCTCGGTCACGCCGGGGTAGACCGTGGACTCGTAAACGACGATCGAACCCTTCGTCAGGTTCTTCCCCAGAATATGGCTGGCGGATTCCACCGGATAGAGATCAGGCGTCTTGTCCTGATTGATCGGCGTGGGAACCGCGACGATATGGAACCTGGCCTCCTTCAACGCGGACGGGTCGGCCGTAAAATGCACCGTCGTCGAAGCGATCGCTTCATCGCCCACTTCCTTTGTCGGATCCTGGCCGTTCCGGTAGGCACGGATCTTGGCCTCGTTGAGGTCAAATCCGATCACATCCGCCTTTTTGGCAAACGCGACCGCGATCGGCATACCGACGTATCCCAATCCTACCAGCGAGATCTTCTCTTCTCTGTTTAAGATCTTTTCATAAAGTCCCATATCCTTATCTCCTTTTTTATTAACGGATCATCTTTCCGATCTTTTTTTCCGTCCCGATACGATACCGTGCACGATCACCAGAAGCATGGATACCGCGGCGATCCGGAGTCCTTCCCGGAAGCCGGGGGAAATATAGCGCAGTTCAATGACATCTCCCTGCCCAAGTCCGTCCGCAGGAAGCGCCAGAAAATGTCCGTGGTTTTCAAGCGTCCCGCTCTGACCGTTGATAAGCGCGCTCCACCCCTTTGCAAACGGGACCGCCGTCACCAGTTCCCCGCTCTTCTCAGGAGGCTGCTGTACGGTAAAAGTGAACCGGTCCGTATCATACGCGCTTTGCACCAAACCGTCAACAGGCGTTCCGTTTTCGTCCGTAAAATAAGCAAATCCGCGAAACGACGGATTTTCGGATACCGTCCGGGTGCCGTCCGCCGTATCGATCGTTTCCACGATCCGGTAGCCCTCCGGCACATCATCGCCTTTGCCGAAGTAATATTTCACGCCGGCCGCGGTCTCCGCCTCCGGATCGTTCAGTCCGAAGGATCTCCAGTCATTCCGGAATCCCGTTGTCTCATCCACAAACTGCTGGGTATCCCCGTTTACGAGGCTGAACCAGTACTGCAGGCCGTAATAGCCCGCGATCATCGCATTGTTTGTCGGTCTTTCGTTGCGTGTGGAGGCAAGATCACCCGCGATCCGGAACAGTTCCGGATCGGATCTGACCGTCTCCGAAGCGCTGATGACGGAGGTCATCTCATCCCGTGCTTCCACTGCCGTTACAAACATAGTCTTTTGATTTTCCCCGAGTCCCGAATATCTGCCCCAGAAGGCAAAAACGATGCCAAGGGCAGTCAGGATCAGCAGCGGCGCATACAGTTTTGCGGTCATTTCCCGTAAGCGGAGCTCACTTAGAACGACCGCGAAAGCGATGCAGAGCACGAACTGCGCCTCAAAAACCCAGCGGTCCCTGGGATTGGAAAACCCGTTGAGCGCGATCGCCGTGATCGGCAGATAGAGAAGAACAAACAGCGACGCGACCGCAATGCGGAGCTGCCTGATCCGTCCGGTCGCCGGCAGGAAAAAGAGCGCGGCGGAAAGAAGCATGACCGGATAGTTGCGGATGGCGTTCATCACATTGGCATCGCTGACGAAATTCCGGTTCAGCGACGGGATATAGTTGGAAAGCCTCAGGAGCTGCGAAAGCGGAGAGGCCGTTGTTCTCTCACTTGACAGGAAAGTCATGAGCGAAGGCAGGAGGATCGGCGCAGAAAGCGCAATCCCGAGCACAAACAGCAGAGCGCACTGCAGGCATTTTGATACGATCGCTTTCCGGTCCGTACGGCCGTGGCGAAAGCAGAGCCGGATCACGCAGTAAACAACCAGAAAGATCCCGCACATATACGTAAAATAGAAACCGGATAACCCCAAGCAGCACGAGGCGAGGAGCAAAAGCAGCCCCTTCCCGGAGCCGTCAAAGACCTTTTCGCACCCGAGGAGCAGCAGCGGAAATATGTAGAGCATGGCCGCATAGGGTACGTACATGATCGATGCGTAGAGCGCGTAACCCGAAAACGCGTAAGAGACCGCCGCCATGATGCAGGCAAGCGGATCCAGTCTGAAATGGCGGCAGTAAAGCAGCGCGCATGCACCGCCCAGATAGAGCCGCAGCCAGTAGGTCAGGGCAAACAGATAGGGACCCGTGGCGTCTGTCGCAAACACGGACAGCAGGTTGACCGGATCTCCCAGACCGTAATAGTTCAGGGTTCCAATCACATTCTCTCCCATCCCGATGGAAAGGTCGTAAAAGTGAAACGAACCGCGCAGCATCCGGCCGATGTAGAGGAACGACGGATAGTACTGTCCCAGGCCGTCGATGCTGTAGATCGGAAGGGTTCCGCGATGCAGGAAACAGCTGAAGCAGAGCGCGAAAATAACAAGAAATACGGCAGTATAGCAGGCAAACGTTTTCTTTGCGGCATATTCATATATGACTTGTCCTGTTTTTTTCAGGTTCTTCATAGATTCTCCTCAAAATGCGAGAGCGCGGCGTAGCAGAGCAGCGGAACGACCTGCAGGAGCACCCTGTTCCCGGAATCTCCCACACCTTCTCTCAGACCGCCTTCGCGCATGAAGCAGACAACAAGCGCATAGAGCAGGTAGGTCAGAGCGCTTAAGTCCCAGAAACTGAAGCGGAATTTCCTGTTTACGGACAGGGCGTACAGCACTGCGACCGCAACCGGGAATATGCTCCATCCGCCGGTATACAGCACATTTGTGAACAGCGCCCTGCAGTTTTCCACATAAGCATGCGGATCACGAAGGCACAGCAGCACATTGACCGC
>JAGCXZ010000222.1 GCA_017961065.1 Lachnospiraceae bacterium | reverse complement strand
GTCCTGCAGGGCGACGCCGACCTTCCAGCATGCATGCAGCACATCGGCCAGGCTTTTTCCCGTTCGTTTCATATAATCTTCGCAGTCAGCGAAGAGCATATAAGTGCCTTCCGGCCGGCTTACATGAAGCTCCGGAAGGTTTTTTTCGAGAAAATCACAGGCAAGATCCATATTCTGCTGCAAAACGTCCCGGAGTTCTTCGAGCCACGCTTCGCCTTCGTCGGAATAGGCACCGAGAAGCGCGTACATGGACAGCACGTTCATGCTGTTGTAATGGCAGATCGCGGCCTGACGGTCGATTTTTTCTTTCAGTTCCCGGTCATAGATGATGTGATAGCTTCCGATGAGGCCGGCCAGATTAAAGGTTTTGGACGGCGCATACAGAGCTACGGTATTGTTTCTGGCATACGGCGATACCGACTGCGTCGGGATGTGATGATACCCGGGCAGGATGAGATCCGACCAGATCTCATCGGAAACAACGGGGATATTGTATTGTTCACACAGCTGCATGGCCTGTTCGATCTCCCATTTGTCCCATACCCTTCCGCAGGGATTGTGCGGGGAGCAGAAGATCATGGCATCGATCCGTCCAAACTGCATCTTATTTTCCATATCGGAAAAGTCCATGCGCCAGTGTCCGAGAGAATCCTGCGCGAGTTTGGAGGTTACGATCTCATACCCGGCTCTTTGCAGAGTACCGATAAAGCCGACATAGTACGGCACATGCAGGAGCACGCGCCCTTTCTTTTTGCAGAGAACGCTGAGCGCGCTGACAACACCGCCCAGCACACCGTTTTCATAACCGAGCTGTTCCTTCTCAAGTCCGGTGATACCGTTTCGCTTTTCCTGCCACGAAATGATCTTCCGGTAGTATTCGTCTCTCGGTTCAAAATAACCAAACAGCGGATGCTCCAGGCGCTCATGGATCGCACGCGTGATCGAAGGTGCCGTTGCAAAGTTCATATCCGCCACCCACATCGGGATCACATCATCGCCGGGATCGGGTGCGCCGGGCGCAAAATCAGAGCGTCCGATATCATCCACCGCACTCGCATCCAGTCCTTCTCTTTGGTACAAAGTCGTAAAATCGTATTTCATATCTGATATCATACCCGATATGGTCTCTGAAATCAATGATTCCGGTGTGTTTTCAAAAGCGTCGGAACTTGCGGATTTTCTTGACAAAAGCCTTTTCCGATGTGTACTATGTAAGCACATGGCATGCGTTTTTCGCCATGGTATTTCAGGGATTGTTTTTATGATCTTAAAATGATCGGGAGGAGAATCATATGGCATGTTTTCTGGTACCTACCGCCGAGGCGGTTGTGACGACGATCGCGACAAAAGTGATCGAGAAAAAAGAAAAGAATAATACGGAAGTTTCGGTTTCGGCAGATGAGATCAGTCTTGAGAGCACCGGAAAGATCCCGTTTTCCAAAAAGTTGAAATGGCTGAACAATATGCTCTGGGGCGGTTCGGCACTGCTTGCGTTTGAACATGTATGGCACGGCGAAGTGGTTCCCTACTTCCCGTTCTTAACAGCAGCTGAGGACCCTGCTTCCGCAGCGGAAATGTTGCATGAGATGGCAACGGCCGGTGTGATGATGGCCGTGCTGGTCACTGCGGTATGGGGCTGTATGGTCGCAACGGCAGGCTTTCTGGAGAAGAGGACATCGGATGACAAAGCGGCAAAGGAGGAGAGATCATGACATTACTGACTGCGGTAACGGCTGCCGTGATCTGCACCATTATCTGGTACAGAAGCGAACAGCGGACTGAAATGAAACTCGGGATCCTCTGCCTGATGTTCTGGAGTGCTTCCCTGATGTGGCTGGTGGATGCGTTCTTTGAGTATGCCGAGCTCGGCGCGGATTATTTTGCACCGGCGGCGTCGGACATGCTGAACGATCTCTACCTGGGACTGTCGGTAGTGGCACTCGGTCTGATCATCTGGCTCATCATCCTGCTGATCAAGGATCCGAAAGGCGTTGTGAGAGCGGCACTTTTCAAGAAGGATCGATAAAAGAAAAACAACGGCGGTTCCGCTCTGATCGGCGGAACCGTTTTTTAACATCGGATGGTAAGACATATACCGGAAAGGTCGGGGAAAGTATGAACACAGAGACCAGGCGGATCCTGGAATCGGTCAAAGACGGCAGCCTGTCTGTGGACGAGGCGCTTCTCAAACTGAAAACGCAGCCCTATGAGGACCTCGGTTTTGCAAAGGTCGATCTGCACAGGGAGATCCGGCAGGGAACGGCAGAGGTTATATACGGTGCCGGGAAAACGACGGAACAGATCCTGCAGATCCTTGGGACCATGCGGTCCAACGCGCAGGAGCGGGTGCTTATCACGCGTCTTGAACCGGTTGCCGCAGAGGAGATACAAAGATCGGTTCCGCTCACTTACAATGATGCCGGAAAGATCGCCTATACGGGACAGATGAGGGAGCCTGACGGGATCGGGAAGATCGTTGTGGCGACCGGCGGAACAAGCGACATCCCGGTTGCGGAGGAAGCTGCGGTCACGGCTGCATTTCTCGGCAATGAAGTGACGCGTCTTTACGATGTCGGTGTGGCCGGCCTGCAGAGACTGCTGTCGCACAAGGAAGAGATCATGGGCGCGAGCGTGATCATTGCGATCGCAGGCATGGAAGGCGCGCTGGCCAGTGTGGTCGGCGGTCTGGCGGACTGCCCGGTGATCGCGGTACCGACGAGT
The DNA here is from genome assembly GCA_017961065.1 of Lachnospiraceae bacterium. GTDB lineage: Bacteria > Bacillota > Clostridia > Lachnospirales > Lachnospiraceae > UBA2868. The sequence goes on along the minus strand of JAGCXZ010000222.1, from coordinate 365 downwards.
GTCGGATACGGCGCGTCCTTTCAGGGGCTGTCAGCGCTCCTGTCGATGCTGAATTCCTGCGCGAGCGGAGTCAGCGTTGTTAACATCGATAACGGTTTCGGTGCCGGGTATCTGGCCGGAATGATCAATCATATGAAGCGGACCTGAAAAGGAGGGAACCATGAAAACCCTGTATCTGGATTGCAGTATGGGCGCGGCGGGAGATATGCTCGGTGCAGCCCTTTTGGAACTTATCCCGGACCCGGATGCCTTTATCGCCAGGCTGAACGCGCTTTCGATCCCGGGTGTGGAGATCAAACGTGAAAAGTCTGAAAAGTGCGGGATCACGGGAACGCATCTGCGCGTTCTGGTGCATGGGCAGGATG
>JAGCXZ010000221.1 GCA_017961065.1 Lachnospiraceae bacterium | reverse complement strand
GTCTTTCGCGCGGTCAGGAGAAAGCATGCCGGAGAGAACGGGCAGAAACCTGCCGGTGTGAATCCGCCCGCGCAGAGCAGACAGGTTGTGCAGACTTCCGGGAGTACGGGCAGGGTCGCAGGGCAGACAGCCGGCAGTATCAGCAAAGCGGCATCGCTGACATCCCCGGATCCGGACAGACCGGTCGTGCACACCTATCATCCGCCGCAGACGTATTACAGTCAGAAGACGAAGAAAAAGAACAACGGCGTCAATGCCCACATGGCCCGCGAGAAGATCAACATCGGGGGATGGGAAGACAGGAAGAATGACTGGCTGGCCAGACAGATGGCGGAGGAAAAGGCTTCCGCGCGCAGGATGTCCGAAATGTTTCAGATCAAACTGGAACACAGATACAACTGTGAGGCGGAGATGCTCAGGCAGTTTCATGAATCACACTGCACCGCCGAGGCGGTCGATACCGGAGATAGTTGAAATAAAAAGGATGCTTACAGCATCCTTTTTTGGTGTGACGGAGCTGCTCCTTAAGAACGGATCTATACGCATCCCCTGATGGAATCCAGATCCGGTATGTTCCGGCTTTGCATGAAAGCTTCGATGCCTTCTGCCACCTTGATCGTGACGGCCGGATCGTGAAAATTCATGGCGCCGACCGCAACAGCCGTTGCGCCGGCCATGATGAATTCGATGGCATCTTCCGCGGTCGCGATGCCGCCCATCCCGATGACGGGGATCTTAACGGCATGTGCAGCCTCGTATACCATACGGACCGCGATCGGTTTGATGGCGGGACCGGAGAGTCCACCCGTTTTATTGGCCAGAACGAACCGGCGTTTGTCGATATCGATCTTCATGGCGGTAAATGTATTGATCAGGGAGATGGCATCGGCGCCTGCTTCTTCCGCGGCACGGGCCATTTCCTTTATGTCCGTTACATTGGGGGACAGCTTCATGATCACGGGCTGCGCGGCCGCTTTTTTGACGGCTTCGGTGACCGTAAACAGCGCTTTGGGATCCTGACCGAAGGCGATGCCGCCTTCCCTGACGTTCGGGCAGGAAACATTGATCTCGAGCATATCGACGTCCGCATCCGCGAGTTTGTTTACCACATCCAGATATTCTTCAAGAGAATGCCCGCACACATTCACGATCACACGCGTGTCAAACTGTTTCAGATACGGCAGGTCACGCTCCAGGAACACATCCACACCGGGATTCTGCAGGCCGATCGCGTTGAGCATCCCGCCGTAGGTTTCCGCGACCCTGGGTGTGGGGTTACCCGGCCAGGGAACGCTTGCGACGCCTTTCGTGACTACGGCGCCCAGGCGGTTCAGGTCCACGAATTCGCTGTATTCCAACCCGGATGCGAAGGTGCCGGATGCGGTCATGACCGGATTCTGAAAAGTGACACCGGCGATCGTTACGTTCGTATTCATGTCAGATCCACCTCCTTGGCGTTGAAAACAGGACCGTCTTTGCAGACACGTTTATTGAAGACAAGAGAATGCGGATCCTGTTCCGTCGATGCGCAGACGCAGCCGAGACAGGCACCGATCCCGCACGCCATGCGTTCTTCCATGGAGATCCATGCGGGGATGTTATGATCAAGCGCATACTGTTTGACGGCGCGAAGCATCGGCAGGGGACCGCAGGCATAGATGACTTTCCCGCTCACGGTTCCCGTTTGCAGAACATCCATGACGGTACCGCTTGTGCCGGAGGAACCGTCTTCCGTTGCAACGGAAACATTGCCGCAGGAAGCAAGTTCGTCCTGCAGAAAGAGTTCACTGCGGTATCCGAGCACGATCTCCTTTTTGCCTGTAAGGGCTTTTGCCAGAGAGAGCATCGGCGGAATACCGATCCCGCCGCCGATCAGGATCGCGTCCTCATCCGAGAGCGGAAATCCGTTTCCCAGAGGTCCCAGTATCGTAACGGGATCTCCGGAATGGTATGATGCCAGCTGTCTTGTACCTTCGCCGGCGATCCGGTAAACGATCCGCAGGCGGTCCTCTCCGGTCTCACAGATGCTGATGGGGCGCGGCAGCAGTTTGGATGCATCATTGATATAAACGGAAATAAACTGCCCGGGTACGGCTGTATTCGCGATGGACGTTGCGATCCACATGCTGTAGATCCCGTCCGCGATACATTCCTGCCGTATGACGTTAGCTGTCTGCATTTCTTTGGTCATGGCTGCTCCTTTGTATTTTCGTATGCGATTTTCCCGCCGCAGATCGTGTATCTGACAACGCCGTGCAGTTCCTGTCCGGTAAACGGAGAGTTTGAGGATCTGGATCTGAACTGCCGGAAAACCTGAACGGCATCCGGATCAAACAGTACCAGATCGGCAGGAAGCCCTTCTTTGATCCCGGACGGGATCCCGTAAAGGGCGGCCGGAGATGCGGTCATTCTCTCCAGAACCTGCATCATGCTCAGATAACCCGGCAGGACCAGATTGGTGATGGCCAGAGGCAGGGCTGTTTCCAGACCGATGATACCGCTTGGTGCGTCGGCAAAATCACGCGCTTTTTCCTCCGCGGCATGCGGGGCATGATCCGTTGCGATCGTTTCGATGGTTCCGTCGGCAAGGCCGCGGATCACGGCCATCCGGTCCTCTTCCGTGCGCAGCGGCGGATTCATTTTGGCCAGAGTGCCGTGCGTTCTGATGGCATCTTCCGTCAGGGAAAAGTGGTGCGGCGCCGCTTCGGCATGGATATGCGGATTGCGCTTTCTCGCCTGCCGGATCAGTTCGACACCTTCTTTGGTGCTGATATGCTGTATGTTGACATCCGCCCGGGTACGCGATGCGATCGCAATGTCCCGCCTGATCAGGGAGATCTCTGCTTCGGCCGGAGATCCTTCAAGGCCCAGAGATTCTGCCACGGGTCCGGCGTTGACCCCGTTCTGGGAAATGAGACGCGGATCCTCTTCGTGGAGGCTTACGGGCATATGCACGGTTTCGGCCAGTCTGCATGCGTCCAGCAGCAGTTCTTCGTTCATCAGCGGAATGCCGTCATCCGTAAAACCGGCGGCACCGGCATCCGCAAGCGCGGCAAAGTCGGTCAGCTCACTGCCCTGCAGACCGATGCTGACGGAAGCGGACGGAAGGATGTGCAGAGGCGTTACGGCATTGACTTTCGCGATCCGTTCCTGAACCTGCTTCAGGACGGAAACGGAATCTATGACCGGCCTGGTGTTTGCCATCATCACGACGGAAGTATATCCGCCGGCTACTGCGGCAAGCGCGCCGGAAGCGATGTCTTCTTTATGCGTAAACCCGGGTTCCCTGAAATGAACATGGATATCGACCAGCCCCGGAGCGGCGATCAGACCGTCCGCATCAATGATGCGGATTCCGGGCGGCAGAGAAGAGGGATCGGGACAGGGATCCACGCTGGTGATCCTGCCCTCCGTGATCAGAAGATCGGTGATCCGGTCAAATGCTGTATGAGGGTCCATGACTCTGGCGTTGCGGATTAGGATATTCATACGAACATTATAAAAGGAGAGCGTTGCAATTGCAATCAAACGCGTCTGTATGATAGAATGATGGCACAGTATTTTAGGAGGATTTGATATGAGCAGTGAGATCAGAGATGCGTCTCTTTGGGAGTCGGGTGAGCAGAAGATCGAGTGGGTCAAGAGAAACTGCCATCTGCTGCGGACTCTGGAAGAGGAGTTTACAAAAACAAAACCTTTTGCGGGGAAAAAGATTGCGCTTTCCGTACATCTGGAAGCCAAAACAGCCTATCTTTGCAAGGTGCTCGCCGCGGGCGGCGCACAGATGTTTGTAACGGGTTCCAATCCGCTTTCCACGCAGGATGACGTGGCGGCAGCGCTTGTGAAAGAAGGCCTCGAGGTACATGCGTGGTACGGCAGCACCCCCGAGGAATACAACAGACATATCCGTGCCGTGCTGGAGCACGGACCCAACATCATCATTGATGACGGCGGCGATCTGGTGCATATGCTGCATACGGAACTGCAGCACCTGATCCCGGGCGTGATCGGCGGATGTGAAGAGACAACGACCGGTATCCTGCGTCTGCTTGCCATGGACCGTGAAGGGGAGCTGAAATTCCCGATGGTCCTTGTCAACAACGCGGACTGCAAGCACCTGTTCGATAACCGGTATGGCACGGGGCAGAGCGTGTGGGACGGGATCAACCGGACCACGAACCTGATCGTGGCCGGAAAGCAGGTGGTCGTGGCGGGATACGGCTGGTGCGGCAAGGGCGTTGCCATGCGCGCAAAGGGTCTGGGAGCCAAAGTGATCGTGACCGAGATCGACCCCGTCAAAGCGATCGAAGCGGTCATGGACGGATTCGATGTAATGCCGATGGTGGAAGCCGCGAAGCTCGGTGATTTCTTTGTCACGGTAACCGGATGCGACAAAGTCATAGACGAAGAGGATTTCGCAGTCATGAAAGAAGGCGCGATCCTTTGCAACGCGGGACATTTCGACTGTGAGATCGATATGGCGGGACTCAGGAAGATCGCCGTGGAGACGAAGGAAATGCGTAAGAACATCCAGGGGTACAAACTGCCGACCGGACAGTGGATCTTTGTGATCGCCGAAGGCCGCCTTGTCAACCTGGCAGCAGGCGACGGACATCCCGCGGAGATCATGGATATGTCCTTTGCGATCCAGGCGCTTTCCGCCAAGTATCTGGTGGAACACGAAGGACAGCTGGACAAGATGATCATTGATGTTCCCAGGGAAGTGGATCATGATGTTGCCATCAGGAAACTGAATTTCCTTGGCAAGCATATCGATGTGCTGACACCGGAGCAGGAGAAGTACCTGAACAGTTCCAGCGTATCATAGAGTGGGAGTTCATACGGAAGAAAACAATGAGAAACGGGATGCATAGCATCCCGTTTCTCTTACTTATCCACAATCATCACAAATCATCAGATCACTGCGGATTCTTCAGCCCAATTATCAAATTTCTGCATGACGGCGTCATAGGTTTTGGATGAGAGATCGGGAAGATCACGGCCCCAGGTCTTGGTAGCTTCTTGGAAGCCTTTCTCAAAAGCCTTGCGCATGTCTTCGATCTTATCGGGGTCGCCGCCGGTCAGAGCCTTGGCCATCTCGATGATACGGTCACTGGTCTTGTTTACGCCCCAGTAGCCGTCCTCGGAGATTGCCTTCTGGGCTTCTTCTTTGGCTTCCTGCGTAACGGTAAAGTTACCGCTTGCAAGGAAACGCCAGAATTCGTCGGATACCGCCAACGCATTGCCCTGCCCCATGACGGTCTTCTGGACCATACTGAGAAAACTTGCTTCCTGCGCAGCCGCATCAGCTTTCAACTTCTCCACGAGATCGATGTCGGGCGTGTACTTGGCCGCTTCCGCGGACTTCTCATAGATCACGCCTGTTTCCTCTGCGCTTTTAGCAGTGTTTTCAGTTGTTTTGGAGGCAGCCGGATATGCAGTGTAAGCGTCTAATTGCGAATAACCCGAAATTCCGTTTACGTTCATGCTTTACCCTCCTTGGTAATGGTTTATTGATAGTTGGAGTGTAGTTGCGTGAAGTATGGTTAGATACTTCAAATACTATATCGGAGAGGCCGGATGAAAAGTTTATACCAAAGAAGCGTTTTCTTTGATTTTCTTGCGGCAGAGCCGTGAAACGGATATAATGATGTATGTAGTATACAAAATACGAAAAAAGAACAATTTTAACCGGTGGGTTATTTATGGACAGGATCAGTTTAAAGGCGATGGGCAAGATCAATCTTGCATTGGATGTGCTCGGCAGGCGGGACAACGGCTATCACGACGTGCGCATGGTCATGCAGAGCGTTCAGATCTACGACCGGATCGTCATCTCCAGAAAAAAATAAACGGGGATCACACTGAAAACAACCCGCCCGTATCTGCCCGCGGACGCCAGAAACCTGGCATATCAGGCGGCGCAGCTTCTGATGGATGAATTCGGGATCGGGGAAGGCGTGCATATCGATCTGCAGAAATTTCTGCCCGTGGCTGCCGGTATGGCCGGCGGAAGTTCCGACGCCGCGGCTGTCCTGTTCGGCATGAACCGGATGTTCAGACTGGGCCTGCACACGGAGGATCTGATGGAGCGCGGCCTGAAACTCGGCGCGGACATTCCTTTCTGCATCCTGCGCGGAACGGTGCTGGCAGAGGGCGTGGGCGAGATCCTGACGCCGCTCGCAAACGCGCCGCAGTGTCACGTTCTGATCGCAAAGCCGGGCGTCAACGTATCGACCGGATATGTATATGAGCAGATCGACAAACAGGAGATCACGGATCATCCGGATATTGACGGGATGCTGCGTGCCATTGAAGCACAGGATCTGCGCGCCATGGCTTCCAAACTCGGGAATGTTCTGGAGAATGTCACAAAGGCAGAGTACCCGCTGATCGGTGAGATCGAAAAGATCATGCTCGAAGAGGGTGCGCTCGGTTCCGTGATGAGCGGAAGCGGACCGACGGTCTTCGGTCTTTTCGAGGAGGAGGAGCGGGCGCTCCGGGCTTATGACAGGCTGAAGGGGACGCATATGGCCAAACAGATCTATCTGACCGGATTCTATCATACAATAAAACGGCAGGAGGAAAACCATGCAGGATTATAAACTGGAACTGCGTCTGGACGAATATCTTCCTTTGCGTGACGTTGTGTTTAATACGCTGCGGCAGGCTATCCTGACAGGGGAACTGAAACCCGGAGAACGCCTGATGGAGATCCATCTGGCCAACCGGCTGGGTGTGAGCAGGACTCCGATCCGGGAAGCGATCCGGATGCTGGAACTGGAGGGCCTTGTTACGATGATCCCGCGTAAAGGTGCCGAGGTGTCCAGGATTTCCAGACAGGATATTTCCGATGTTCTGGAAGTGAGAGGTTCGCTGGATACGTTGGCTGTGGAACTGGCCTGCAAGCGGATCACCGAAGAGGAACTGGAAGAACTGAAGGAAGCATCGGAGAACTTTAAGACCGCGGTCCGGACCGGCGACCTGACAGATGTCGCGCAGGCGGATGTGGCGTTTCATGACAGGATCGTGGCTTCATCCAAGAACAAGCGTCTCGTGCAGATGGTAAACAATCTGGCCGAGCGGGTATACCGTTACCGGCTTGAATACATCAAGGGAACAAAGAATCACGACAATCTGATCAGGGAACACGAGCAGATCCTGCACTATATCACGCAACGGGATGCGGCCCATGCAAAGGAGGCAATCCTTCTGCACGTGAACAACCAGGAGAAAGCGATCATCAGTCAATTGTGTGAGGATAAGACGACATGACAAAAGATGTGATGATCTCCGTTTCCGGCATACAATTCGGGCCGGATGTGGACGGAGAGAAGATCGAAGTGATCACCAAAGGCAGTTATTATAAGAAAAAAGACAAGCACTATCTCTTATATGATGAGATCTCGGAAGGGACGGAAGGCATCACCAAAAACATGGTGAAGTTCGACGATAAGGCATTCCAGCTGACAAAGTCGGGACTGACTAACGTCAACATGCTCTTTGAAGAGAACAAGCGCAATATCACCAATTACATTACACCGTTCGGGAGCATCATGATCGGGATCGACGCGCACAGCATTGAAGTGACCGAAACAGAGGAACAGATCCGGATCCGCATCGATTACGCGCTGGATGTCAATTACGAACATCTGGCCAACTGTGAGATCCGCATGGATATATCGGCAAAAAACGCATTTTCACTGGATAAGATGATGCAGTAGCACAAAGGAGGAAGGATATGAAAGTCAGAAAAGCGATCATTCCGGCAGCAGGACTCGGAACGAGATTTCTGCCCGCAACAAAGGCACAGCCCAAGGAGATGCTGCCAATCGTGGATAAACCGACGATCCAGTACATCATTGAGGAAGCGGTCGCTTCCGGGATCGAGGATATCATTATCGTGACCGGACGCAACAATCGTTCCATCGAGGACCATTTTGACAAATCGATCGAACTGGAGTTGGAGCTGGAACGCGGCAATAAGCAGGAGCTCCTGGAAATGGTGCGTGAGATATCCGATATGGCCAACATCCACTACATCAGACAGAAGGAACCAAGAGGCTTGGGACATGCGATCCTGACGGCCAGACATTTTATCGGAAATGAGCCGTTTGCGGTACTTCTGGGTGATGACGTGGTCGTTTCGAGAAAGCCGTGTTTAATGCAGATGCTGGAAGTGTACAGTGAATACAAGACTTCCGTACTCGGGGTACAGCAGGTTGCGCATGAAGTGGTCAATAAGTACGGGATCGTTGACTGCAAGAACATAGAAGACCGGGTATATAAAGTGCATGATCTGGTTGAGAAACCGAAAGTGGAAGACGCGCCGAGCGATATCGCGATCCTCGGAAGATATATCATCACGCCGACGATCTTTTCCTACCTGGAGACCCAGGATGCCGGAACGGGCGGCGAGATCCAGTTAACGGACGCCTTAAAACGCATGGCAAAAGATGAAGCGATGTATGCCTATGCGTTTAAAGGTCATCGGTATGATGTCGGAACAAAGTGCGGGTTTTTGCAGGCCAATCTGGAATTCTCGCTCCGCAATCCCGAGACGAGAGAAGAGATGCTTGATTACATCAACCGTCTCAGCACCGACATGGACGAGATGCTGGATTATGATTAAGCCTATTTGATCGGCTTGGCGCCCAGTTTTTCCTGTGCGCGTTCCATAGCCTGTTTGAATCTGCTTTTCTTTTTCTTTTCCGTCACGATCGGTTTACCGTGCAGACCCTTTACACCGGTGATATAAATACCGCTGACGGTAGCTTTTACCTCTTTCTTGACGGGTATTTCATCGAATATCTTATCATCGCAGATCAGGGAATGTACCTGCGGACCGACCTTGGCTTTGACAATGGGCAGTTTGGACCATCGCAGATATTTCGGCGTTTGTTCAAGCACCATTGCCGGCAGGCCGGAATCCTTGATCTTCATGCGTTTTTTGTCGATGATCAGCATCGAGACGGTCTGCTTGGCTGCTTCGATCTGTTCCTGCTGTGCGTCCTGCTTTTTCTGCATTCTTTTTCCGAGAAAATACAGAACGACGAACACAACGATCAGAACGGCCAATATGATCAATAAGATAATGGATAATTTCGACATGGGAATCCTCCGGAGCACTGAATAATATCGTTTTTTCGGTAATCATTCTATCATATAAGGTTTCGTATCCGCAAGATGGGATTCTTGAATTTGACAGGTGTGTATGTTAGTATGTGTTTTGTGCCAAACGGGCACTGCATGGGTGAGGAGTATCAGATGATGAGAAAACGGAACGGATTACTGTTTTTGGCGGCGTTATCCCTCCTGCTGACCGGATGCGGCAGCAAGGCGGTCAACGCGCTGGAATACGTGGAGCTGGGGCAGTATAAAGGGCTCGAAGTCAGCAGAATGGATACGGCGATATCCGAGGAAGACCTGCAGAAGCAGGTGGATAAGCTGCTGAGCTCGTATGCGACAAAGGAACCGGTTACCGACC
>JAGCXZ010000022.1 GCA_017961065.1 Lachnospiraceae bacterium | reverse complement strand
TTAGTATATCAAAAAAACAGGAAAATTACAATGTGATTTGATCGTTGTTTTTGCGCCGGTTTATGACGGTTTTATCCGTTTTACATGCTATGCGTGCCATCTTCGCGCCTGATGAAAGCGGAACATTCACCCTTTAGGGGGGATATTCCTTTGCTTGCTAACGAAGAATCGGAGCATCGATCCGGCCGAATCTGTTCAAAGCGGTCTTAGCAATCGACCCCTGGAAATCCGGATAATTCATCATAAACGGTTGCTCATTATGCGGCTTTCTGAACGGGTATGATTCAATATGGTTGATTATGATACACTCATTCCGGCATCCCTAACTGTCAAAACTTCATATTTGCCAAGTTTGCATGTCTATATATGATTGAATCTGTTTGATTATTGACATTTATGTATCCATATCGGTAATTCCGAACTAATACAGTTTGAAAAGAGAAGCGATTCAAATTACTCCGATACAATTCTAAACCCGCTCGAAAATGATGAGCTGATGATCATGCAAGGATTCCAAGGAGCGGTAAACTCCTTGCCCCTCGGAGAGCGCACGTGTATGATGGGCTTCGCCCACATATAAGTGCGCCCTTGCTTTGCTGCGGGAAACCTGGAAACACCGGGAAACACCAGCACTTCATATACAGTAGAAATGGATACTGAAATATGTTATGATTTGATTGCGGAAAAGTGTATTCTTCATAAGAGTGGAGGAAACCATGAGTACATATGAATCGACCATTTCATTGATGAATGGTTTGCCGGAAGCGGACCTTCTACTGGTAAATGAGTTTATTAGAAGGCTTACATCGAAGGCAGAAGAAAAAAGAGAAATGTACAATCCATACAAACCGTTGACGCGTGAAGAGATCATTGAACAGCTTTCAATAGCTCGCGGCCGTGCCAGAGAGGGCAAGGTGATGCCGGCTCATCAGGCATCGGATAATATCAGAAAGAAGTATGGATTATGATGAAATGGAATGTGATTTCCACTGAAGATGTCCAAAATGACTTGGATAATTTTGTTTATTATCTGCTAGTGGAAAAACTCAACGAGCAGGCCGCCAAGGCGCTACTTGATGATTATGACGAAACAGTTGAGGAACTCTCTAAAATAGCAGGATCACTTAAACCATTGGAAGATCCTGACCTGAACGAGTACAAGAAGATCCGTCTTCGTAGGCATGACTATTATCTTTTGTATAGGCTTGAAGAAACAACTGCGATTATTGACAGGATGTTTCATGATTTACAGGATTTGGATAAGGCGATGAAATAAGGCTGTTCAGATAGAGATTATTCATTATGTTGTTAAGACTAATTATGACAAAGGGTGGATTCAGATGACCATATTGAATGAATTGGATTCAACAAATGGAATCTCTGATGATGAATTAACACAGCGATTTAAAGAGTCCATACGAATAGATAATGAAATACGCAGAATAAAAGGACTACCGATTGCAAAATACGATAGTGTAACGAAAAGAGCCTATCTTGAATATCCTGATGGGAGACGCGAATATGTCGGTGAATGATGCTTAAATTTTGACTTTTTTTGACTTTGACGAAATAGCACTCTCGCAAACTATTGATTTTACTGCATTCTTAAATTCTTAAAAGGTTCAAATCCCTCCTTCTCCGTATTTGGCAAGATATTCCATCTTGCCAGCCTAGCGGCGCATGAGCGAAAAAACACGGTATCCACTGCAGGTTCCCGTGTTTTTTGCTGCGCTGATATTTAGCGTTGTTTCAGGAACACACACAGAATGTCGTAGAATTATGTGACAAATTATACACAAAATGTTATTATATATATGTCATTGTCTATAATGCTTTGAAAGGAGGAAGAATATGCCAAATATTGTTCCGGTTTCAGACTTAAGGAATTATAAAAATGTTCTTGGGCAGGTAAAATACGGCAATCCGGTGTACCTGACCAAAAACGGTCGTGGCGATTACGCCATTGTAGATATTCGTGAATTAGACGAATTGAACGCGTTGAAAGGACTGTTTTCAGAATTGGAAAAGGGAGAAAGGTCAGCGCGTGAAAAAGGGTGGATTTCCGTTGATGACGCTATATCAAGGTTAGATTTATGATGAATGTCGAATTATCCCCTGAGGCTTTCAATGACCTTGAGGTCCTGAAAGAGTACCTTGCGGTAAACTTCGATATCAAACTTGCACGCGCAGTATTGAAAGCTATTATGGCTGATCTGAAGAGACTGGGAGAATACCCTGATTCGGGAAGCAGGGATCTCTTTAAACGGTTTGATATTGAAACGGAGTATGCATATCTTGTAACACACAATAATTATGCATTTTACCGAGTGGAAGGTGACGCTGTAAAGATCATTCGAATACTTGATACCAGACGGGATGTGATCTATACATTATTTGGGATCAAGGTTGTAGATGATTACAGCCAATATTGGAATGAAGAGTGAGATCGCTATGATTGCATGCAAAAAGGAGGCTTCATGCGGAAAAGGGACTCTGTTTCCATAGTGCAAAAAACAGTCGATCAGTACGCCGACGATCAGAAAAAGCTGACAGCGGAGCTGAAGAGGCTTATAAAGGATGGCCAGAGATCCCGGGATCCGCTTATGGAGGGGCTGCATGCTGCCATCTGGCCGAACTGTGCCATTTTGCAGATGACGATCGCGGAGCATTTTCAAACGCACTCAGGGCTGTGACCGTTCTGAAAGATACGAAAGCATATGAACTTCTTGTACGGTCTTACGTATCCCTGAGCCTGGTATATACCAATCAGGACAATCTGCAAACGGCAATGGAAATCGATGAAACCGCCTACCGGATCGTCAGGAAACACAGAATACGCGGGCAGGCCAGAGCAAAAGTGCTGAACTCTCTGGCTGCCAACTATACAATGCTCGGGGATATCCAAAAGAGTATATGCCTTCTGAAGGAATGCCTTTCCCTGATCGAGGAAAGCCCGGAAGAGGATTTGATCGGCAGAGCCAAGATAACGCTCAACCTTGCGGCCTATTATGAGGACAATAAAGAACCGGAAAAATCACGGGATACCCTTATGACCATGGCTCCGTGGATCGATCAGGTCGGTTTTCGCGCGCTGCAGTGTGATTACTATCTTCGCCTTGCATCTGTTTCCTATATGATGGAGGATGAGAAGCCGGGAAATGCCTATGCCGACACTGCGCTTGATCTGCTTCCTAAAGACTGCTGTCCGATGCCGGTCTATGATGATCTGAAAGATCTCCTGCGGTATTTACTGGTCCGCAAGGATAAGGCACGCGCCGGCAGGGTCTTCAAGGCGATGTCCGGCTTTGAAAAGAACGAAAACAGCACAATACAGCAGATCTACATTTGCCGAATAAGGGCCGATTATTACAGAGTTTTCGGAGAACCGGAGCAGGCAGTTGCGTGTTATGACAAACTGATGGGCCTTTTGGACAGGCAAAAAGAAGAAACACAGGAAATCCAGCGCAAACAGGTCAAACGCCTGAAAGAGGCTGACTCCGAGATCCGTAAGCTGAACCGGGAAATACAGAAGAATGAGGAGATGGTTTCACTGGAACCGATGACGAAGCTGCTGAACCGTCTGGGCCTGCTTCGTGTATCATCGGAATTCATTGACGATGCTTCCAAAACAACCGGAAAGGTTGGCGCTATCTTTGTTGATATTGATTTTTTCAAAGAATGCAACGATACATACGGTCATTCCAGAGGCGATGAGATCATTCGGGAAGTTGCCGATGCGTGCCGGAAGGAGGAGACAAAGAATGTCCGCTTTTCCCGCTACGGCGGGGATGAATTCTTCGGCATTACTCGCGGCCTGACAGATGAAAAGGTCTGCAACATTGCCCGCCGGATTGCCAAAACCATCCGGGATGCCAATCTGCCCCATGTGAACAATCCAAACGGAGGCAGGATCACCCTGTCGATCGGCGTCGTAAACATGACGATCAACGACAGGACCAATACAATTCTGGATATTGCAAACAATGCCGACAAGGCGCTGTATTATGCAAAAAGCGCCGGCAAAGATGTGATCTTTCAGCAGGTCATTGGTGATCCTAAGGCAGGCGATGGCGGAGTCACCTATGTAAAGATCCCTTTTTAAATTGATCCGATTCATCCGCGGACAGGGATCCGTTTAAGCGTAGTGGTCGACAATTCGCATGACAGAGCCGTAATAGGATCCGCCAAACAGGTTCAAGTGGTTTAATAGCTGATAGAGGTTGTACAGATCCCTGCGGTCCGCGTATCCGGGCTGCAGGGGATTTTTTTCCTGATAGGATGTATAGAACGCTTCACGGAACCCGCCAAACAGCTCAGTCATGGCAAGATCTGCTTCCGGATGCCCGACATAGACAGCCGGATCGATCAGGATGGCTTTTCCCTCGTTTCCGACCATGAAATTACCCGACCAAAGGTCGCCATGCAGGAGCGATGGCTGTTTCGGCTCAACCAGAAAACGGTCCAGCCGGTCCAGCAGGTGGTTGATCCTGATTTTCTGCTCCCGGTCAAAATAGGAGGATGCCATATGAAACTGCACTTCCAGACGATATTGCCGGTAGAAGTCGATCCAGGTATTGCAGGGCGTATTGATCTGGCGTGTTGCACCGATAAAGTTGTTTATGGTAAAGCCAAAGCTTCCGCCCGGTACAAAGGCTGAGGGATCGGCCAGATGCATGTTTGCAAGCTCGGATCCGAAGACTTCCCAGAAATCGGGGATCCGCTTTGCGCCATCCACGTAACTAAGCAGCAGAAAGGCGACACTGTTTTCTTCTCCTGTACCGATCACATCGATGGTTCCGATCTGCCCGGTTGATGCGATCGCACGCAGGCCTTCTGCTTCCGCCGTGAAGAAATCAGCCGCTTTCCCTTGATTTTCCTTCATAAAAACTGCCCGGCCGTCCGAGAGTTGCAGGCGGCAGGTCCGGTTAATATCTCCGCCAAAAACCGGTTCGCGCCTTGTGATGTTTACATCTGCACCATACTGTTCCCGTATGATCCTGTTGATCGTGGAATCCGACATGGGTCCCTCCCTTACCTTATATATAGGTATTGTATCCGCAGCGGGTCAGGATTGTCAAAATCAGTATTCCAACGCGGGCTCGTTGCGTATATAATATAAGGTAACAGGCAGGAGAACAGAACATGAAGCATTACATCATTGCCAAGTTTAAAGATAAGCAGGATACGGAAAGGTTGTTCCCGGAGATCTCGGAATTCTTCCGTGGGGTTCTGAAGCTGGAAGGGGTTGAAGGCGTGGAACTGCACAAGTCCAACAGCAGCAGGGACAACCGCTACAGCCTGATGATCGTTCTGACGCTTACGGAAAAAGGTCTGGAAGTTTTTGATGCGTCAGATATACACAGGGAGTGGAAGGAGATTTACGGACCGAAGCTGGAAAGCAAAGCGATATTTGACTGCGAGTAAATACGACTACAGTTACAGTAAAGGAGATACGGTTATGGATGAAAAAATGAAAGCAATGGCACTGGATGAAAAAGATCTGGAACAGGTGACCGGCGGCAGCTGCGAAGACAACGGGTTCATGATGAATGTGTTGTGCTCGGTTTGCCAGAAACCCATGAGTGTTCCCATGAGTGAATATGCAAAAAAGGATTTCGTCTGCAATAAGTGCAGAGCACAGGAAGCCGGCAGGGTTGGTATGGGCAAGATCACGGATGCGGGATCCACTCCGAAGATGTTTGCATAGGGGGGAGAAAAAACCTCTGAAAAAATACAAAAAAACCCGTTGACAAGGGAAAAATCGAATGATATTATATATAGGCTGCACGATTTGTTGCAGCCTATTATTGTGGAAGCACCTTGAAAACTTAACAGTACAACCAACCCCGAAATCTGTGCCATATCTGCGAAGC
>JAGCXZ010000220.1 GCA_017961065.1 Lachnospiraceae bacterium | reverse complement strand
TGAATAAATAATTAGTATCATCTTCCCGCAAAAGAAACCGAAAGAACGGAGTAACAGATCATGAACAGATTTTCCCGCTTGGCAAAACGGATATTTACAGTGCTTCTTGCTTCCACCATGCTCCTTACGGCGCTGCCGGATCCGGCACTTGCCGCCCAGGTATCGGAAGGATTCGATGAGGGTCAGTACATCTCCTTTGATGCGGCTGAAGAGAATGCGGCATTTGAAACGGCCGATCCGCAGCTGACGGATGATGCGGAGGATACGGATGCCGCAGACGAGGCGGACCTGACGGGCGAAGAAACCGGTACCGCTACAGAAGAGGAAGAAGCAGAGACGCCTGATCCGGAAGCAGCGGATGACCCTGATGCGACTGAGGAAATGCCGGAGGAAAATACGGACGATACCGCCGATCCCGAAGAAGAACTGCTCGGCGACCCGGATATTTACGCAAACACCGGTACCGGAGATCCGGTGCAGCTCTTTGCGGAGGAACATAACCAGGGCGACCTTTTCCTCTATGAGCCGGGCGTGGGACCTACCGACAAGCAGATCAAGCCGGACGACTCTCAGGAGGTCCCCTACGGACAGGATGCATATGTCTATGGCGATCTTGGTACATATGCGCGGTATTTCAAAATCACGGCCCTAGAGGTCGGCAGAACCGGTCTGAAAGCGAAAACGGAAACGATCGGAGATACAGACTACACCTACTATACGATCCCGGCATCATGCTTAAAGACCGGTGAGATCGTTCTCAGCATGACGACGGATATCGGGACCGTTTTTTATCTGGATGTTCCCAATACCTGTACGGTGAATGTGACCGCAAAAAATGCGCGGTTTTTCGACGGTCCGCCCAAAAAAGCCTGGACGCTTCCCGCTACGGTCAAAACCTTTACCTATACGATCGAGACCCGTGAGCGCGAGATGCTCACGGAAGTATCTTTTCCGGATGATGTGGAAGTCGCAAGACCTGTTGTCACAAAGCGCGAAGACAGCCTGCTGTATACGTTCACAGCCGAGGCGGACGCCGTAAACGGTGAGACATTATACTGCTATGCCCCCGCAATATCAAGATTGGTCAGAGTACCCGTTGACGATACGGATCTCGATCCGGAAGAAGTGCTTGTAACAGAAAACGGAAGGATCTGCACGCTTTGGAAAAAGGATAAAGGATCGTTCTTTTACACCGTGCAGAATCCGTATGCAACGATCAGTGTGAGCGCAACGGCAAAGACCGGATACAGACTCACAGGCAAAGCAAATGTGGATGACGGCTACGCAGAGAAAACGCTTGCACTGAAAGACGGCGCGGTTTCGTTTCCGATCGCGACGGTAAAGCCAAATAGTAATTATCAAGATCTGTTTTCAAATGCCGCTGTTGCGGAGGTTACTTTTGAAACCGAGCCTGATCTGACGATGCAGCTGCAGATGGGCAGCACCAAGACCGTGTACCCGAATAACGCCAAAATCACCGGCATCAAACCTACGGACACGCCGGTGATCATACTCAGTAAAGGAGGCCATCTTGCCATTACCGAATCGCAGGTAACGGTCAGCCCGCAAACAGCCGGTTTCTGTTCGGTCAATATTGACGGAGATGTGGAGATCAACCCTGCTGCGGCAACGGATGCCAAGGAGCGAAAAGTCACCATCAAGATCCCGGATCCCGATGCCCCGAATAAAACACTGACTGCTTCGATCAGCTTCAGTGTTATGCAGCCGATCGCCAATGTGAAGATCGCCGGGGAGAAACCTGACAGAACGGACAAAACCAAGAGCACGCTAACACAGGCAAAGGGAACGCGCAAGGAATACGCCATCACGCTCGATAAGAGCATGGATATCAACCATCTGAAAGCCACTCTTCCATCCGGCGTCAGAGCCAAGACAGCCGTCCAAAACGGATGCCTTGTGATCGATACCTCGGACAATGACTGGCGGGTTGCGGAGAGTGATTTTGAGATCAGCCTGATCGATACGAAGGGCGACAGTATTGCGGGTAATGATGTGCTCGTAAAGACTGTTACGGTCCGCCTGACAGCGGCCGCACTCAAAGAGCCGAAGGCACAGATCAATGCCGTTTCGGATATCGGCATGAACCTGACTGTGACGAACCCAAAGGGGCTTGATAACATCTGGAATCTCTACTATGTGATCACGGCCAAAGCCAGGGGCGAATGCGATCCGAAGATGAACGAAGAGATTGAGCCGATCATAAAGAAGATCGAGGGCGACAGCGCTGTCTTTTTCCTGCAGCTTGCCAAATCAAGTCAGGAGGGGGAAGGCGCCGAACAGGCTTATGATATCGAAGTGACGATCGTGCAGACCGGCAATGAAAATGCGCCGACTTTTGGGGACGGAACCAATATCATCGCGCACAGCAGGGCGAAGGCGCTGAAAAATCAGAAAACAAAGAAGCCGAACGTTTATGAAGTAAAGCTGGGTGTTACGAAGAAAACGACGACTTTCATCCAGGGCGAGAAAAACATCCCGGTTGCCAAAGTAAAATTCTCGAAGCGCACAAGTTATACGGATGCTGTTTCTGCTACAGTGGTCGATGCAGACGGGAAACCGTTTAAGGATGAAGAAAATAACCCGATCAGCATTGACGTTGAAGTTGCAGCGGACGGTGTAACACTCATATTAAAGGATACATCTGCAATCCCTGTCGGAAAGGCTTTCTTAAAAGCAGAGCCGCATCTTCCGGAAGGTACTTACTGCGTTCCCGCGACCGTTCCGCTTACGGTAAAAGCACCGATTAAAAAGATCGTGATCACGCCGGCAAAGAATTACCTCTATAAAGAGGACGGGAAGGATGTATCACAGAAATATACGGCGCTGCTTTATGATGAAAACGGCAAAAAGCCTGCATCCAATAAGGTAAGATGGGAAGTGGTACCCGAGACAGCTGACAGCCCGCTTTGGGGGCACATCCAGGTGAAGAACGGCACCGTGACGATCGATAAAGATGTGGTGCTGGATACGAAGAACCGTAATACCAATAACACCTTTGTGATCACCGCTTACGCGGATGATGTGAACGGCAATGCCACAGCCTGCTCAGCCAAAACGATCCTTACAAGCGAACCGCAACGGATCACCGAAATGAAATTAGAATCATCTTCACTCGGTTCTGTTACCGTGAACGACTCGATCCTTTTGGAGCCTGACGACCTGACGGATGCCACGATTTTCTTTAAGGGAAACAACGGCACGCTCGGTCATGAGGACCTGACCATGAAGGTCAGCCCGGCCGGATTGACGCTGGAGAGATACACCGGCAGTCAATATAAGGTTACGGGTATCGCAAAAGCGGGAACCTATACCGTAACGGCCACCACAACCGACCGTTTCAAGGATAAATATACCGCACGGCTGATCATTTCAGATCCCAAACCGCAATTCCTGGCTTATGCCGGAGATTATTCCGGAAGAGATGACATCACATTCGGAGATGACCATGTCGCAACGCTTGATAACGCCGCACTGCGACGGTTTACTGTTGTACGGACGGACTGCAGGCTTGAGGTTGCCGATACGAAGGTCAGAGTCAAAAACGGAACGGCTGTTGCAAAAACTCTGAAGCGGAATGCGGAGGGCTATTCCGTAATGGATGTTGCAGTCAATCCAAAAAAATTAGACGCAGATGTCACAGTGGAGTATGCCGGCACCACCTATACGATCAAAAACACGCTGCGGGACGGATGGATGGCTCTGGATGAAGAAATGACTCAATCGGAAGCGGAGCCGATCTATGCGGGCAGCAGCTGGTGGGACACTTATCTCTATTTTGTTACAAATAAGTACTCCAATATTCTTACCGACACTCTTTTGTTCACGCCTACTGCTGCTTATATGAAGGCATCCGGCAAAAAGAAAGCTGCTTATGATGCCCTAAAAGATCAACTTCGTTATAGCGGCGGTGGGCCCGGAGGTGATCCGTATTTTGCATGCTGTGGTGTTTCTGCAGAGGGAGTTCCCGCCGGGAAATATACGTTTGATGTGGTACTGTGCAAGGACGATATAAGCCATCCTCTTACAAAACCGCTTTCGGTCACTATCAATGTCAGACCGGCTCCAAAAAAGGAATCGTTGCGGATCGAGGATCCGAACCGGATAAAGGTCATGGAAAAAGATGCTGGATATGCAGAGATTAATCTTACCTGCGCACCCGCTACGAAATGGAAGTGGGTGGATGATGAGAATTATGCGGAAGTGCTGAATATCAATGACAACGGTGTGATCCGCCCGTTTCGCGAATATATTCAATATGTCCAAACGAATACAGGAGCCAACTGGCTGACTCTGCGAGCCAAAAGCAAAGCCTTTGAAGGTCTTTCACCCGGTGAGAGCAGAGTCGTAAGCGGGTATATCAGATACAAAGCCTACGGGTGTTTGGGAAAAGAAATCACAAATACCGAAAAGGTCACCGTCACGTTCTCAAAATAGTGATCACTGCTTCACGTAGTACCGCATGCATTCGTCCCGATCAAAGATCAGGCGGAATGTCAGTTCGTTATACTCCGTACCGACAAAAGAACCGTTATCCTGCAGGGTAAAACCGTTCACGTATTCCACGATATAGGCATACATCTTGCCGTCCTGCAGGTTCAGAACGCAGACATCGGTCGAGTCATAGCCGTCATTGTGCTGTTTGAGCCAAAGCACGCATTCCTGTCTGCCGTCATCGTTGAGGTCGATATATTCCTTTGAATCGATCTCAAAGGGCTTATTGCTCCACTGATCGAGTTTCTTGAGCATCTCATCAAACGGGATCGTTCCGAGATTCGGGCCGTATCCGTCCGCACTGTTGCAGACTACGGCTCCGCCGTAGGTAATCACGTTATCCACCGCATCGGCAAGTTCCTTGTCCGGTTCTTTGCCGCGTGTGGGCTGCGGATCGGAGGTCATGCCCTTCATAATGTCTTCATAATGCGTGACATAAATATTCTGATACATCTGTGCGCAGCTCAGCATAACGGCGCCCGGCACGATCTTGTCTACAGACGTATAGTCTTCATCGCCCTGGATCGTCTCTTCGAACAGTTCTTTGGATTCCAGTCTGCCGTCCACAATGGAAAGCCTCTGCATGCCCTGCGAACCCATATGGCCCCAGTTCAGGATAATCCCGTTCTCTTCGGGATCCGTCCAGAATACGGTATGTCCCATTCCGATATCGGTTTCCACCGGCGTTACGGCATATCCGTCGTTCGTATAAATATCGCCGTGATAATCGGCCTCGCAGGTGCCGTATTTGATGATCATCTCAGGGATCCCGTCTTTGTCGATATCATAAAGGTAATACTCGATCGGTGTATACTCATCTGCCGGCGTGTCGGCATCAAATGCCGGCATCTGTTCCCTGACTCTGTCGAGTTTCTTCAGATATAGTTCCTTCCAGAAATCATCTGTCTCATCCGTTCCGGGATTTTCCGCTTCATTCTGTTCCTGCGGAGTTTCTGCGCTCTTATCAGCCGGGGCCACCTTATCCTCTTCTTCCCCGGTGTTTGTTTCTTCCTGATCCAAAGGAGTCTTGGCAGACTGCTCCTGAACGTTTTCTTCCTCTTTTTTTGAAGCGGAATCACTCTTTAACCCGGAAAGACTGCATCCGGTCAGGATCACGGCAAGTGCCGTACCGATTATTACAGTAACGATGCCTTTTTTCATTATTTTCACCACCCTGTTAAATTTCTGAAAGTCTGAATACAATTTATGCGATCTCCTGCATCTTGGAAAGCTTTGCGGCCTGATCAGCCGCGATGCAGGCATCGATGATCTCCTGTATATCTCCGTTCATGATCTTATCGATCTCATAGAGCGTCAGATTGATCCTGTGATCCGTCACCCGTCCCTGCGGGAAATTGTAGGTGCGGATCTTTTCGGAACGGTCGCCCGTGCCGATCTGGCTCTTGCGCAGCTCCGCCTCGGCATCGTGTGCTTTCTGCTGTTCGATATCGTAGAGCTTGGCGCGCAGGAGCGCAAACGC
The DNA here is from genome assembly GCA_017961065.1 of Lachnospiraceae bacterium. Lineage (GTDB taxonomy): Bacteria > Bacillota > Clostridia > Lachnospirales > Lachnospiraceae > UBA2868. The sequence goes on along the minus strand of JAGCXZ010000220.1, from coordinate 2,624 downwards.
CTTTTCCTTGTTCTGGAGCTGTGATTTTTCCGTCTGGGAATAGATCACGATACCGGTCGGATAATGCGTCAGGCGCACGGCCGAATCCGTGGTATTGACGCACTGGCCGCCGTTGCCGCTCGCACGCATGACATCGATCCGGATATCCTTCTCGTTGATCTCGATCTCAACGTCTTCGGCTTCCGGCATCACAGCCACACTGATCGTCGAAGTATGGATCCTTCCGCCGGATTCCGTCTCCGGCACACGCTGCACGCGGTGCACGCCGCTTTCGTATTTCATAACGGAATAAGCGCCCTGACCCGTGATCATGAAAGTCACGGACTTCATGCCGCCGATCCCGATCTCCTCGCACTCGACAAGCTCCACCTTCCAGCGCCTGCTTTCCGCATAATGCACATACATCCGGTAGATCTCGGCTGCAAAGAGCGCCGCCTCGTCGCCGCCGGCACCTGCACGGATCTCAACGATCACGTTCTTGTCGTCATTCGGGTCCTTGGGCAGGAGCAGGATCTTAAGCTTCTCCTCCAGCTCCTCTGTCCTCTTCCTGGCATCCGCAAGCTCTTCCTTGAGCATTTCGCGCATCTCATCGTCGCTTTCCTCATCCAGCATCGCCAGGCTGTCCTCGATATCGCGGTTGCACTTCCTGTATTCCTGATAGGCCTCAACGATCGGAGACAGGTTGTTCTGTTCCTTCATCAGCGCCTGAAAACGCTTCTGATTGTCTGCCACGCCGGGCTCATTCAGTTCATTCATGATATCCTCATACTTATGTACGAGATCATCCAGTTTGTCAAACATAAAACCTCCGGGGTCATTTGACCCATATTCCTTTCACGACCCGGTCGTTTCCGGCCAGATCCTTAACTGTTTCAACATTGTCAAAGCCTGCTTCCTTCATCATGGAAGAAACGGCTTCCCCCTGATCATAACCGATCTCCAGCAGGACCGTTCCGCCCCGTCTGATATAACGCGGCGCATCCTTTAAGATTCTTTTATAGAATACCAACCCGTCGCTGCCACCGTCAAGCGCACCGCGCGGTTCGTGATCCTTTACTTCCGGCGCAAGCGTTTCGATCACATCACTCCTGATGTAGGGCGGGTTCGAAACAATGATGTCAAACGGCTCTTCCGGCAATTGACCGAACAGGTCACAATTCACGAAAAGTGCCGGTTTTTCAAGCCTTTCCGCATTCAGGCGTGCAACCTGCAGCGCCTCATTGGAGATGTCGGTACCAACGCCCTCGATCCCGTTTTTATAACACATGATACTTAATAAAATGCAGCCGCTTCCGGTGCAAAGATCCAGTACCCTGTCTCCATCCATGGTGCAGATCATGGCTTCCTCCACAAGGCATTCGGTATCCTGCCTCGGGATCAGCACATGCTCATTCACAACAAAAGAGAGCCCCATGAACTCCTGCGTCCCCAGAAGGTGCTGCAGCGGGATCCGCTGCGCCCTGCGGCGGATCAGTTGTTCATACAGTTCTCTTGCGTAATCGCTCACAGGCATATCTGCATGCGCGTATAAAGTGTTCCGGTCCGTATGACAGACAAACTCCAAAAGCAGCCGCGCATCCAGCCCGGCATCAGCTACGCCCGCGCTTTGCAGCGCCTGTACGCCACGGTCATAGACTTCTTTGTAAGCAGCGTTTTCCATACTGTTTCAACCGATTATATAAGGGAAAATAACGGACAGGGCCGGTTTCACTCATCGAGATAGTAGTCCGCCTCACCGGGCTGCGGCTCTGCATCAGGAGTCTCCTGCAACGCGGCCGGATCGTAGCCGAATTCCTTCTGCAGGTACTCTCTCCAGTCAAAGACCGCCTCTACGGATGCGATCCCCACTTCGATCATGGCATCCTCAGGTTCCCTGGTCGTCATTCTCTGCAGCCAGAAGCCCGGCGCAGACAGCAGCAGGATCAGGATATTGTTGCTGCGTCCCGCAAGACGGATGATCTCATAGGAGATCCCCGCGATCACCGGGATCAGGAGCACACGGACGATCACCCGCATGATCGGGTCGTTCACGCGGATAAAGATGAACAGGATCACGCTGATGAATACCACATAGAACAGAAAGCTCGTTCCGCATCTCTTGTGCAGTCTCGAGGATTCGCGCACGTTCTGAACCGTCAGCGGTCTGCCTTTCTCGATGCAGTTGATGCATTTATGTTCCGCGCCGTGATACATGAACACGCGCCGGATGTCCTTCATCAGGGAAATGAACACGATATAAAGTACAAAGATCAGCACACGGATCACGCCTTCAAAGATCGCGATCGTTGTGTCCGGATAATTAAGCCACCTCTTCAGCAGCTGTGACAGATACAGCGGCAGCAGTATGAACAGCGCGACCGCTATGACCACGGAAAAGATCACGGAGATCACGCTCAATACCTTCTGTGAATGGTCTTTGAGCGCCCTGTCGACCGGCTTCTCTTTCTGTTTATGCTTTTCGGCCACTTCCTCATAGAAAGAAGCCGAATAGGTCAGGGTCTTCGTGCCCAGGATCAGGGAATCGATGAAGTTGAAGATACCGCGGATGAACGGAATGCGCGTCAGAATCCTGGCCGGCGCAAACGATTCATACTCCTCGAGCGCAACCTCGATCTCTCCGGACT
>JAGCXZ010000219.1 GCA_017961065.1 Lachnospiraceae bacterium | reverse complement strand
TTGTCCCGAAGCCGTATACGACATCCGCATCGGCAAAATCATCCGGCACATTATTTTCATCACTGACAACACAGACCCGGCCGCCATACGCTGCCGCCGTCTGTCTGATCTTTTCGATATGCTCTTCCCTGAACGCGTCGGGCTGTCCCGCGCGGTTTATCACAATGATCTTCATAATAAATCCAAGATATACGATGTGACGCAATCCGTCAATCATAACTTAAAAGGAAAATACCGACTTTTGACTGTAGCCGGATCGGGAAAGATTATGTATATTATAATAAAGTATTCCGGACAAACGGATGGAGAACAAACTATGGAAAGATCAAACGTATTGCGTGTTCTGATCAGCCTTCTGCTGATCGTTGCGCTCACATTCACAGGTTGCGGCAATAAAAATACGGAGGAAGGTGCGGCAGGAGACGAACTTCGCAGGAAACTCGCGGAACTTGCGGCAAAAGAACAGGAAGCGGACCAAAGCGTGACAGCCTCCGGCAAAGAGCAGGAAGCGGACGATACCGGTGAGGGCACGGAGGTTTCCGGAGCAACGGACGGGCAGGAGGCAGAAGCTGCCGGGAGCGAACCGGAATTTTCGTTTGACGATAAAACGTTTACCTACAATGGCCGGGAATTTAAGGTAACGGATTTTGCGACGGGCGCGACGGCGATCATGGACGCCACGCGCGTTGGCAGATGGATCATTGTGGACTGCCACGTCAATCCGCATCAAGGGATCTACATGTTCTTTAATACAGACAGCGCCGATTTCGAGTATGAGGTTGTGGGTGCCAATCTGATCTGGCGTGAAGATGACCTGTCTACAGCCGTTTATTCCAGATACAACGAGATCTATGACATCTGGGGACACATGCTGGGTTCTGTGCAGGAAGGAGAGGTCTTTGGGCTTTCCTATGTGAATGATATGACGGTTGCGGCAGAGTGCTGGATGATCAAGGACGGGGAGGAGATTGAATTTAACGAAGAGTTTGAGCATATCCCGTCGGAGAACACACTGGTGTGGCAGTATTTTGAAGCGACCTTTTTCGATGAAAAGGAGAAGGAGAAATATCTGGCAGAGCAGCCGGTCAACGCTGCGGCACTCGTGATCGTCAATCCGCCTGCTGAGGTGCTCAATCGCCTCTCAGAGCCTGTCACGCTCGTGGAAGGGGCGTTTGACAGGGTGGCGGTTGTCAGTCTGATGGATGACCAGACCTTCCATATTGAATCGCTTGATCCGGTCTTATCCGGCAACAACAAGTATTACGGGCAGTTCTATGACTGTGAGAAAGGCTGCAATACCGTATTTACGGTCACAGTGCCGGAAGGGATGCCGGTGGATGAGCTTGTGGTATCCACACCGGGATACGGCGAAGTATTCTGGGATATCTGCACGCTGTCCGGAAGGACCCCGCAGATGTGCACCTATCTGATCGCAGGTGACTGAATGACTGCAATTGTCTGTGTATAACAGGAACGATCAGTCGTTGATCTTCTTGTGAGCAAAGAACTTATCCAGTTTATCGAGCAGCTCAGCCTGCTCGATATTTTTTAACAGATAACCTTCCGGCTTGAGCGACAGAACGGACATCACGCTTTCCTTGTCGCTTCTTCCTGTCAGGAAGATCACGGGGATCGAGCGCGTCTCCGTGTCGCTTCTCAGCATTTCCAGAACCTGCGGCCCGCTTGTGACGGGCATCTCGTAGTCGAGCAGGATCAGATCCGCCTTGTTTTTTCCCAACCATTTGAGCGCCTGCAGACCGGAGGTGACCATGGAGACCTTGTAGGTATCCTTCAGCCAGGCTCTTACGATACCAAGATACGAAGGGTCGTCGTCGACGATCAGGATGTTCTTGCGGAACTCGCCGGAGGCCATTTTGCCGAGCAGTTCGCTTACGGTCGCGATGAATACCTCGTTGTCCAGCGGACGCTGGAAAACGCGGTAGATCAGGGATTCGGGGATGCTCATTTTCACCTGGATGATCTCGTCCGCATCGCCGATCAGGATGACCTGTTTCTCGTCATCCGTCAGCTTGTCGGTCAGATAATTCATCACATCGGAAGGCGGAAGTTCTGCCGTGTCGAGATAGCAGATGAGCAGCGCGGCTTCCTCCCACTCCCGGTTGATTGCGTTGATGTCAAAGGAAGTAAACACCGGGACGTAGCCGGCGTCGGTCAGCTTGTTGAGCGTGACACGGACCAGAAAGGTCTCCTTTTTACCCATCACGATCACACGCGTTTTGTTCATGTTCGCATCCTCCTCCATGTTATCCGATCAGTTCTTCCATTTTATCCCAGTCAAAGGCTTTCAGGGCCTTCTGCATTTCCTTGAACCTTGTTTCCTCTTCCTCCGGCAGCAGGTACTCGCTGACCTGCGAGAGGATCATTTCCACCGCATCGTAATCCATCTGCGCGATCTCTTCGCGGAGCGCTGCAAGGGCTTCCGTCAGTTCTTCTTCGGGGATCGGCTCCTTGTCCTGCGATGCGGCAGGGTCCGGGGCAGAAAGCGGTGAGAGCTTCTGCGTAAAGGCCCTGTAGTCTGCAAGGAATTCAGCGGTATTTGCATCTATGAAAGTCATGTCGGAGGCCTTGCCGGCATCTTCCAGAGCGCGGGCTCTCTCCGAGAGATCCGTCGCGCCGATGATCCGGGCCGAAGTCTTGAGCGCGTGCACTTTGATCGTGTAGAGCGCGATATCCTTTTCATCGTAGGCTTTTTCGATCACGGCGGCGTTGTCTTCGATCGTATCGTGGAACAGCGCGAGGGAGACCGCATAGTTCTGCGCTCCGCCGCTGTGTTTGATCCCGTCTTCCGCTGAGATCCCGTCCACTTCCTTAAGCCATGCCATCTCTTCGGGCAGTTCCATGGAAGGCACCGCATCGCCCGAGATCTCGGGCTCTTTTACGATCTCATCGGGCATGCAGGCCCTGATCGCTTTTTCCAGTGTCATCGTGTCGATCGGCTTGGCCAGGAAACCCGTAAAGCCGTGCTCTTTATAGAAGGCTTCGCCGTTTGTCGCGGCATTTGCGGTCAGTGCAAAGACAGGAAGGTCCGGCTTGTCTTTGCGGATCTCGGCTACCGTCTCGAGGCCATCCATGCCGGGCATCATGTGATCGAGCAGCACGACATGGTAATCGCTTTCTGCGAGTTTTGCAAGGCACTCGGCACCACCGGACGCGGTTTCCACCTGCATCTGCGTCGCGCTTAGGAGACCCTTGATCACGGCAAGGTTCATCGGTTCATCATCCACAACGAGGATCCTTGCATCCGGTGCGGAAAACTGCGGTACATACGGACCGCCCGGCAGTTCATCGCTTTCTTCGCTGAAGGTTCCGATCTCCGCAGGATCCACGATCTTCTGCGTGAGCGTGAAGATGAACTCGGAGCCCTCCCCGTATACGCTCTCGCAGGTCAGTTCCGCGCCCATGAGGCTGACAAACTGGCGCGAGATGTTGAGGCCGAGTCCGGTTCCCTGGATGCCGCTGTTTCGCTGCTCATCCAGACGCTCGAAAGCGGAGAAGAGTTTCTCCATATCTTCCTGCCTGATCCCGATCCCGGTATCCTTGACCGAGAAACGCAGCCGGCAGGTTTCATCGTCTTTTTCCAGCACGCTCAGTTTCAGCGTAAAGCCGCCTTTTTCCGTATATTTCACGGCGTTGGTCAGGAGGTTCAATACAACCTGCTTGATCTTGCCCATGTCGCCGTAGAGTTTCTTCGGAAGCGCCGGATCGATGTCCATGTCAAAACGAAGTCCTTTCTGATCACTTCTGACACGGATCATCATGATGATCGCATGCAGCAGTTCCGAAGCGTCATAGTCCTGTTCCACGAGATTCATCTTGCCGGATTCGATCTTGGACAGATCAAGGATATCGTTGATGAGGCCGAGCAGGGATTCCGAGGCGCGGCGGATATCAAGCGCGTAGTTGATCACGGACATGAAGTAGTTCTTGGGAACGTTCGTGGCATCCTCGCGCAGGATCATCTCGTCCATCCCCCTGATCGTATTGATCGGGGTGCGGATCTCGTGCGACACATTGGCAAGGAAGCGCGACTTGGCACTGTTGGCCCGCTCCGCCTCCTCTTTGGCTACACGGATCTGTTCGTACTGCCTGCGGATGATCGTGCTGCGCATCACCC
>JAGCXZ010000218.1 GCA_017961065.1 Lachnospiraceae bacterium | reverse complement strand
ATCCGCGAGAGCATCGCAGAGCATCTGGGGAACGCGTATGAGTCGCTCTACCACGACGAGGAGCTGATCTTTACGGACAAGTACCGTCTGGGCGGCTACGGGAATTACAACGAAGAGGTCGCGCAGGTGATCGGCAAGGTCATGTCCCACGACGGGATCCCGATGGACACGACCTATGTCGGCAAGGCATTCTGCGGGATGCTCAACTATCTGAGAGACAGGAAGATCACGGGCAGGAACATCCTGTTCATACACACCGGAGGTACGCCTCTGTATTTTGATCATCTGAAGGGATTGTCATGAATATTCTGATCTTAAGCGCCGGTACACGGAACAAGGTGGTACAGGCATTCAAGGAAGCCCTGCACGGAAAGGGCAGAGTGATCGCAACGGATTGCTCCAATCTGGCACCCGCACTGTATGATGCGGACGCCTTTTATATCGTTCCCCGGATCACGGAGGAAGGCTATGTGGACAAGATCCTCGACATCTGTGTCAGGGAGCAGATCACGGGCGTATTCTCCCTGATCGATCCGGAACTGTCGCTGCTTGCCAAAAACAGGGACCGTTTTCTTCAGATCGGCACCACGCCCGTTGTGTCGGACTATGATCTGGTGGAAAAGTGCTTTGACAAATACAGCTTTTACAAGATGCTGAAGAAGATGAAGGTTCCGACGGCGAAGTGCTATACGGACATGTACCGTTTTCTGGATGAGCTCGATCACGCAAAGATCCTGTATCCGGTCTTCGTAAAGCCTATCACCGGAAGCGCCAGCATTAATATCAACGAAGTCAGGAGCGACGACGAACTGGCGGTCCTGTTTGCCAGATTCGACGACCTCATGATCCAGGAATACATGGACGGCCAGGAATACGGTGCGGATGTCTATATAGACATGATCAGCGGGAAATGCACGCATATCTTCCTGAAAAAGAAGATCAAGATGCGCGCGGGGGAAACGGACAAATCCGTATCCGTTAAGATCCCGGAACTCTTCGATCAGATCGTATCCCTTACGGAAACGCTGGGATTTCGCGGCATGATCGATATCGATATCTTTGAGCGGGACGGGAAGTATCTGTTTTCCGAGATCAATCCCCGCTTCGGCGGCGGCTATCCGCACGCCTATGCCTGCGGCGTTGATTTTGCCTCGCTCCTTGTCAGGAACCTGGAAGGCCTCGCCAACGAGCCCGCGATCGGACACTATGCGGAAAATATCTGCATGATGAAGTACAACGAGGTCTGCATCCGTGATTTTAACGGAAAGGAAATCATTCCGTAGCATATGAAGATCCTGTATCTGACACTGAGTAAAATCGATCTGCACACGCAGGGGATCTATTCGGATCTGATCAACGCGCTGAGCGTCTCGCACGAGGTGACGCTCCTGCAGGTGTGCGAACCAAAGGATGTCGATCAGACCTGCCTCACGGAGGATAACGACGTACGGATCCTGAAGGTGCTCGTCGGGGAACTCTTCGGCGTGAACTTTATCAGAAAGGGGATCAATACCGTTAAGATCGCACCGAAGCTCAAAGCCGCGATCAGGGATCACCTGAAAACGGAACACTTTGATCTGGTGCTCTATGCGACCCCGCCGATCACGTTTGCCGGCGTGGTCGGATATGTCAGGAAAAAATACGGCTGCAGGTCTTTTCTGATGCTGAAGGATATCTTCCCGCAGAATGCGGTCGATATCGGCCTGTTCTCAAAGAAGAGTCCGATACATGCGTATTTCCGGCATCAGGAGAAGAAACTGTATGCGCTCTCCGATGTGATCGGTTGTATGTCGGAGGGAAACCGGAAATATCTGCTTGAGCACAATCCGGATCTGGATGAAAAGAAGGTCCTGATCTTCCCGAACACGCAGAAGGTTGTACCGCTTCCTGCGGAAGAGGATACACGGGAGAGCGGCGGTGAACTGAAGGTCGTATTCGGCGGAAACTTCGGAAGACCGCAGGCGATCGATTTTCTGATCGCATCGATCGGCGATCCCCGGGTCAGGGAATTCCCGGTACGGTTCTTCTTTGTCGGGAACGGGTCGGAAACGGAGAAGGTCAAACAGGCTGCAGGGCAGCTTCCCAATATGGAATTTGTTCCGTTCATGCCGCCCGAAGAATATGAGCGATTCATGCGCTCCTGCGATGTCGGACTGATCTCGCTCGACCACCGGTTTACGATCCCGAATTACCCGTCCAGGGCCTTGAGCTATATGTCGATGGCAAAGCCGATCCTGGCCTGCACGGACCGCGTGACGGATATCCGGGAACTGGTGCTTGAGCAGGCGCAGTGCGGACTGTGGTGTGCTTCCGATGATACGGAAGGATTTGCGGATTGTATCAGGAAGCTGGCCGCCGAGCCGGAACTGCGGAAAACATACGGCTGCAACGGCAGGAAATATTTTGAAGAACACTTTGGCGTGGAGCGATCCGTCGCCTGCATAGAAGATGCGATGAAAGGATGAGAGAAGATGTTTGAAGGCAAGACACTGTTGATCACGGGTGGAACGGGATCCTTCGGAAACGCCGTACTGAAGCGTTTTCTGGACACCGAGATCGGAGAGATCCGGATCTTTTCGCGGGATGAAAAAAAACAGGATGACATGCGCCATCAGTATCAGAATCCCAAGATCAAGTATTATATCGGGGACGTGCGGAACATCCAGAGCCTGAAGGATGCCATGCACGGCGTGGATTATATCTTCCATGCCGCTGCCTTAAAGCAGGTTCCAAGCTGTGAATTTTTCCCGATGGAAGCGGTCAGGACCAACGTGATCGGCACGGACAACATGCTGACTGCAGCAATCGAGGCCGGCGTGAAAAAGGTCATCTGCCTGTCGACGGACAAGGCCGCTTACCCGATCAACGCGATGGGAACGAGCAAGGCGATGATGGAAAAGGTCTTTGTGGCAAAATCACGGACCGTGGATCCTGCGCAGACCACGATCTGCGGCACCAGATACGGAAACGTGATGTGCTCGAGAGGATCGGTCATCCCGCTTTTCATCGAGCAGATCAAAGCCGGTAATCCGCTGACCGTTACGGAGCCCAAAATGACCCGCTTCATCATGAGCCTGGAGGAGGCGGTGGAACTGGTGATCTTCGCGTTTGAGAACGCGAACGCCGGAGACATCATGGTGCAGAAAGCGCCGGCATGCACAATCGAGGTGCTTGCGCAGGCCGTGAAGGAACTCTTCCATGCGGACAACGAGATCAAGGTCATCGGGATCAGGCACGGGGAGAAGATGTATGAGACCCTCCTGACCAATGAGGAATGCGCAAGGGCCACGGACCTTGGCAACTTCTACCGCGTACCGGCGGACCAGCGTGACTTAAACTATGACAAGTACTTTACGCAGGGCAATACCGGACGGAGTGAACTCGAAGAGTTCAACTCCAACAACACCACGATCCTGAATGTGGAACAGGTGAAGGAAAAACTGTTATCCCTGCAATATATCAGAGACGAGATCAAGGCATACAATGAACGATAACGGACAAAAGATCCTGGTTACCGGGGCACTCGGATTTCTCGGGAAGAACCTGATCCAGGAGTTGAAAAACCGGGGCTATGAAACGATCTATTCCTGCGATAAGGACACAACGGAAGACGAACTGAAAGGTTATGTTTCTTCCGCTACGTTTGTCTTTCATCTGGCGGGCGTGAACAGGCCGAAGGACGAAAAGGAGTTTACGGAAGGAAACTGCGCCTTTACGGAAAAACTCCTGCAGATGCTGGAGGAAGCGGGAAACCGCGCCGGCGTGCTGCTTTCCTCCTCCACGCAGGCAGAACTTGGTAACCCGTACGGCATCAGCAAGCGGGAAGCGGAGCGCCTGGTCAGGGAGCACGGGGAAAGGAGCGGTGCGGATGTTTTTGTCTACCGGCTGCCCGGTGTATTCGGAAAATGGTGCAGACCGAACTATAACAGCGTGGAGCCCACGTTCTGCAACCAGATAGCGAGTGACCTTCCGGTCACGGTAAACGATCCCGAAAAGAGGCTGCGTCTGGTCTATGTCGATGATGTCGTGGAGGCTTTCATCCGGACCATGGAGGGAGAGCCGCTCTACGCGGACGGTTTCTGCAGGGTGGCGGTCGAGCACGAGGTCGGACTGCAGGAACTGGCGGATATCCTTACATCCTTCCGCAAAACGCGCGGGGACTTCAGCGTGCCGGACTTAAGCGACGCGCTGCACAAAAGACTTTACAGTACATATCTGAGTTATCTGCCGGAGGATGATTTTGCCTACGATCTCAACATGAAATGCGACGAGAGAGGGTCCTTTACGGAATTCCTGCGCAGCATCGATTGCGGGCAGGTGTCCGTCAATGTGGCCAAACCCGGGATCACAAAAGGCAATCACTGGCATCACTCCAAAAACGAGAAGTTCCTCGTGGTAAAGGGAGAAGCGATCATCCGGTTCCGCAAGATCGGAACGGAGGAGATCATCTCTTACCGGGTGAGCGGTGAAAAACTGAGAGTGGTCGACATCCCGACCGGCTATACGCACAGCATTACCAATACCGGAGATACGGAACTCGTGACCCTGATGTGGGCAAACGAGGCTTTTGATCCGAACAGACCGGATACGTTTTTTGAGCCGGTCACGGAGGAATAGATTCCTACAGGCAGGAGGGCAAGCGATGTCTAAACTGAAACTGATGACGATCGTCGGTACAAGGCCGGAGATCATCCGCCTCTCGGAGGTGATCAAATGCGCAGACAAGTATTTTACGCATACGCTGGTGCATACCGGACAGAACTATGACTATACGCTGAACCAGATCTTCTTCAAGGATCTGGATCTGCGGGAGCCCGATCATTATCTGGACAGCGTGGGAAGCAACCTGGGCGAGACGATGGGCAACATCATCGCGAAGTCCTACACGCTGATGCAGGCGGAAAAGCCTGACGCGCTGCTGATCCTCGGCGATACGAATTCCGCGCTCAGCGCGATCAGCGCGAAACGCTTAAAGATCCCCATTTTCCACATGGAAGCCGGCAACCGGTGCTGGGACTGGAACGTTTCGGAAATGATCAACCGCAAGATCGTGGACCATATTTCCGACATCAACCTCCCCTACACGGAGCATTCGCGCAGATACCTGCTTTCCGAGGGCATTGACGGGAAAACGGTATTTGTGACCGGATCCCCGATGAGAGAGGTGCTGGATGCGCATATGGACCGGATTCAGGCCAGCGATGTCCTGAAGCGCCTTGATCTGGAACCCGGCAAATACATTCTTTTATCCGCACACCGCGAAGAGAACATCGATCTGGAAGACAATTTCATGAACCTGATGAACGCGGTCAACGATATCGCCAAAACCTACGGGATGCCCGTCATTTATTCGACGCATCCCCGATCGAAGAAATTCATAGAGCAGCGCGGTTTTGTATTCCATCCGCTCGTGCGTTCCTTAGAGCCGTTCGGATTCCTGGATTACAACAAGCTGCAGATGAACGCCTACTGCGTGCTGTCCGACAGCGGAACGCTTTCCGAGGAATCGGCGATGCTGCACTTCCACGGCGTGCTGATCCGTACCAGTACGGAGCTCCCGGAGGTGCTCGACAAGGGATCCGTCGTGATCGGCGGGATCATAAGCAAAGAGGTCAGACAGGCAACGGAACTGGCCGTTTCCATGCATCAGAACAGCGAACCGGCGGGGATGGCAGCCGATTATACGGATACCAATGTATCGGTCAAAGTCGTGAAACTGATCCAGAGCTACACCGGGATCGTCAACCGGACCGTATGGTTAAGATCATGATCTTGCCGGAGACGGGGTGCGATGCATGAGGATTCTTGTGAATGACATAGCCGCCAGCAAAACGGGGGCGCTTTCGATCCTGCAGGATTTCTACGGGTATATCCGGGAGAACGATACGGAGAATGAATGGATCTTCCTGCTTTCGGATCATTATCTGGAAGAGACGGACAGGATCTCGGTCCGCGTGATCGACGATGTCAAAAAAGGCTGGCTGCACCGCCTGCGTTTCGATCTCTTGAGCGGAAAGAAGATCGTCTCGGCATTGAAGCCGGATGTCTATTTCTCGATGCAGAACACGCTCCCGAAGGGTTACCGGGGCAAACAGGCCGTTTATGTGCATCAGCCGCTGGGATTCCAGAAGACAAGAAGATTCTCGTTCTTTCAGAGCAGGGAGCGGGAGTATGCGATCTATCAGCATCTGATCGGCAGGATGATCAACGCGTCGATCCGGAGAGCGGATCTGACGATCGTGCAGACGGAATGGATGCGGGATGCGGTGATCAAAGCAACCCGTGTGGCGCCACAAAAGGTGCATAAGGTCCTTCCTCAGCTGCCGGATCTGTCTGCTTACGCAGGCTCAGAGGATTGCGTGCCCGGTGAATTCTTCT
>JAGCXZ010000217.1 GCA_017961065.1 Lachnospiraceae bacterium | reverse complement strand
GGCGGCAAGATCCGGGTGGGAATCGAACTGAAGGATGAGATCACCAGAGGAGTGGTATATAACAAGCGGTACGGCGATGCTCCGTATCCGGAAACCGGTGAAACATATACCTTACTTCCATTCACTGATCTGGAGACGCCGGAACGCGGCGGCTATCGATTCCTCGGCTGGTTCACGGAGGCCGAAGGCGGCAACCAGATCAAAGCCACGGATATTTTCAAGAAGACCGAAGATGTAGAGCTCTACGCGCACTGGCAGGAAAATGTATATACGATCAAATTTAACGCCAATGGCGGAGAGTGTAAACTGGCCGGCAAAACGGTCGTATTTAACAGCGCTTACGGCGATCTGCCGGGAGCGGTAAGAGAAGGATACGAGTTTGCGGGCTGGTTTACGGATGATCCGCAGCTTGATGAACAGGAAGTAACATCTGAAACGGTCGTAAGTCTGGATAATCTTAACATAAAAAAGGCAGACCACTATCTGTATGCACACTGGTATGCGAAGGAACCGTGGATCACCTTCGATCCGAACGGCGGATCCATTGATCCTTCGGACCAAAAAAGGCAGGTCACCTATCTGGACACTTACGGACCTATGCCGGATGCGGCAAGGGACAATTATGATCTCGTCGGCTGGTTCACAAAGAAGGAAGGCGGCGAAGAGATCAAAGAGGATACGGTCGTAATGGTTTCTTCCGACCAGACGCTCTATGCGCACTGGACGGGAACAAAATATACGATCAAATTCAAACCCAATGGCGGTGCATGCAGTCCGACAGTAAAAGATGTGCATTTTGCGGCAGAATACGGCCCTCTGCCCACACCGACGCGTATCGGCTATGATTTTGACGGCTGGTTCACTCAGGAAGAGGGCGGGGTGAAGGTCGAGAGCACAACGATCGTTTCCGAGTTGAATCTGGACCCTTCGGCATCCGAACATTTTCTCTATGCACACTGGACCGCAAAAACCTACATTGTAACTTTTGATCCGAACGGCGGCAATTGCGCAACGTCGTCTGCAACTGTTACTTTTGGTGCGCCTTACGAGCTGCCGGAGGTAACGAAGACCGGAAGCAACTTCGGTCAGTGGTGGACGTCAAAGGACGATTCCGGTGAGAAGATCATGCCCGGGACGAACGTTTCCATAGCCAAAGATCACACGCTGTATGCACATTGGCTCGGCGAGGAATACACGCTGACCTTGCATCCGGGAGAAGGAACGCTGAGTCCCGGAGATGAAACCAAGCCGATCTATTACGGGATCCCGTACGGCACACTGCCTGTACCGGTGCTCGAGGGGCATACTTTTGACGGCTGGTTCCCGACGCCGGAGGGCGGATCCAGCGTGAATGAAAAAACACTTATGCCGGATCCTCCGGGAGATCAGGATGCGTATGCACGCTATTCCAAAAAGCGCTTCAGCATCACCTTCTACGGAAACGGCGGGACTTGGAACGGAGAGGGCGTCAGACCGATCGCCAGGAAGCAGTGGAAGGATGTGCTCCTGGAGAAGGATGCGATCGTGCCCAAGTACAGCAGGCATACGTTTGAAGGATGGTATCAGGATCAGGCCTGCACTGTTCCGTATATATTCGGGACGGAGATCACATCGGATCTGAAGATCTATGCCAAATGGGCACCGAGTACCCTGTCGGGCTTTGCCATCAAGGGTCTTGCAGCCGAATATTACTACACCGGACAAGCGGTCAAGCCGGCAATAGAAGTATATGATTACGATTATGATGACGAGAACCCGCTTGTGGAGGGAAAGGATTACCGGATCTACTATTACGATAACACGAAGGTCGGTAAGGCGTATCTGGTTGCAAAGGGGATCGGTAATTATACGAGCAGTCTGACAAAAGAATATGATATCGTCGGCAGGGACATCAGCAAGGACGGTCCCTTTGCGGATGAATTCCGTGCAGATGATGTTTATGTGTGGAATATGGAAAAGGGGCAGAAACCGACAGTCAAATTCTACAGGAACAGAACAAAGCTTATTATTAACAGAGATTATACACTTTACTGGAAAAACGAAGATGGAGATGATTATGGACTGTTTAGAAAACCTGGAAAATATACTGTTACGATAAACGGAATGGGCAACTATGCCGGCAGCCGAGATTTCCACTTTGTAATTCTTGCATCGGACGAAGTTCCCATGTCGAAGTTCACTGCTAGGGGTGAGAATAGATATTATGACGGAACAGCTAAACCGCCAAAGGTTACCGTTTTTCGGAAAAATACGGTATTAAAGCAAGATGACTATGAGATCCTTTGGCCAGGCCAGTCTTATGTTGGTGACCCGAATATTGATCTTCAAGCTATGACCGATACAGGAACAGTGACTTTTACTGTCAGGGGAAAGGGCAAGTATGTTGGGACTATTCAGGGAACATATAAGATTAAGGGCAAAATAATAGAGGATTCCTGGATCATAGGCATGCCGACACGCTACGAATATACGGGCGGCGAAAAGAAAGCGCTCGGTCAGCCTGATGACCCGGACCATAAGGGTGACGCGAAAATTTTAACGCCGTACGGATATGAACTGAAAAAGGGTCAGGACTATACGGTAAGTTATTCAAAGGATACCATCAATATCGGTACCGTTACCATGACGGTAAAGGGACGCGGCGAATATCTCGGCACCGTGACAAAGACTTACAGGATCGTACAGACCGAGATCCAATCGGTCATTCTGACCGGGTGGAATGAAAGCGTCAACTATGTTAAGGGCGGCAACTATCCCAGACCGAAGAGCGTTACGCTTGTTGCGCTCAAGGGAGCCACAGGCCGCGAGGGAGTTGATTATACCCTTTCCTATAAGAACAATACCAAGCCCGGAACGGCAACGATGACGATCACCGGCATCGGGAACTACAAAGGAAAAATAAGCAGGACCTTTGTGATCAAGCCGCAGAATATCGGTCAGAAAGACGGCGGCGAATACGTGGCGGTAAACATCCTGATGCCAAACGCGCCGTATTCCGGCAAACCCGGTGTTGTGGAGGCTGTACCGATCATTACCGACAGGCGGACGGGCTTGCAGCTTGACTACAAAGATTATTCCAAGAACCTGCATTTCTTCTATGCCAAGACGGTCGATGTGACGCAGAAAGGGACACCCGGAACCACGAAGCGGATGACCGGTGCAGCGGTCGCTAAGACGGATATCGTACCGGTGAATGCGAAGCTCTATGCCACCATCGACGGGATCGGCGGATTTACAGGAACGATAAGAACAGAGGACTTCTATGTCAACAAACTTGACATATCCAAGGAGAAAGTCAAGATCCGCGACCAGTATTATACCGGCGAGGAGGTAAAAGTCCCGGTAACGGACATCTTCTTCCTCGGAGGCAAGACCACGGCACCTCCGACCTCGACGGACTATGAGATCATCGGATATAAAAACAATATCCAGAAGGGTACGGCGACCATTATCCTGAAGGGTAAGAATAACTTCGGCGGCTTTAAGACCGCGACATTCAAGATCGTACAGAAGCCGTTTGAAGCACCGTAACCGTAAAAAAACCTGATGCTGCATCAGGTTTTTTTATGCCCGTCATTTCCGTCAAAACACCATATCTTGTTATTTCAAAAGTCGGTATACACAAATGAGGGGATTTGTGGTATGCTTAACGATGAGGGCGGTTTGTTATTCGAAATGAGGGGTGTGAATCATGAATGACCGTATGGAACAGATGATCTGGGAACGGATCAATGCCACGATCGAGCGGGAGGAAGAGGCCGAAAAGGAACGTGTAGAGGCAGAAGCCGAAGCGGAACGTCTGGAACGGGAAGCAAAGCAGGCTGACGAGGCGGAACCGGTAACGGATGCGGAAGCAGAGGAACTTTATGATGAGAGCATCTACGTGGCCGATCCGACTGATGAGAAAGACATCACCGAGGAGATCAGGCAGGCTTCGGAAAGCGAGCTCCGCGAACTGAAGAAATGGCTCTTTGGTGAGAATATCCGCTTAAGGGGCGAGCGGCTGGAACTGAGAGAACAGCGCGAACAGCTGGAAGAAGACAGACGCAGACAGGAAGCGGATCAGCGCATGTACTTAAACCACATCGCGCAGGAGCGCAAAGAGGTCCACAAAGAGGAAGCGCTGGTTGCGGAGAAACTGGAGATCATCAAGAGAGGATTTGCGGAGCTGGATGCGGACCGCAGGGATCTTCGGGCCAGGGAACAGCAGCTGGCGGCCAGGGAAGCGGTGCTGGATACCAAGCTCAAATACAGCTACACCGCGGATAACCCGGAAGTTGCGGATGTGCTTTTCTTAGGCGTTACCAGTTACCTGATGCTCAAGAAGCGATATAAGGATCTGATGAAGATGTACCACCCGGACAGCATCGGCGGAAGCACGGATATGGTGGTAGCCATCAACCGGGTATACGACAAGCTGCTCAAGCAGTACGGCAGGCAGCGGGAAGTACTCTGAAGACTTAATTAAGAATCTGATAAGAATTTCATATTGTTTTTTAAAGAAGCAGGCGAAGAAATCATATATCATGCTCTTAGAACAAAGTGTAAAACCACGAAAAGGAGCAGAATATATGATTTCTTCCGTTTTAAGATGTGAAAAACTCTGCAAGACGTTTTCTAACGGCGGTCTGCAGCAACATGTCATCAAAAATCTGGATCTGGAGATCCGTGAGGGTGATTTTACCATCATCATGGGCGCGTCGGGATCCGGAAAATCCACCCTTTTATATGCACTCTCCGGTATGGACAAGCCTTCTCTCGGAAAGGTTTACTACGGAGACGAAGACATTTCGGACTATTCCAATGACGAACTGGCACTGTTCCGCAGAAAGAACTGCGGTTTCGTTTTCCAGAACATCTATCTGCTGGAGAATATGAACGTGCTGGATAACGTCCTGACAGGGGCGCTTGTGGTCAGAAAGAACAGTCCGGAACTGGTTCAAAAGTCCAAGGATCTGCTGAATGAAGTCGGGATCGGCGAGGAACTGTGGAACAAATTCCCGAACCAGCTCTCGGGCGGTGAAGCGCAGCGCGTGGGCATCATCC
>JAGCXZ010000216.1 GCA_017961065.1 Lachnospiraceae bacterium | reverse complement strand
GCCGTAATGCGCCCCGAGGCCTCCCGTGAAAAGTCCGTATCCGTAAGCGATCTGGATCGTATCATCTTTCCCGATATCAGCCATTGTCATGGAGCGGGCCACGCACTCGGACCACACGTCGATATCGCGTCTGGTATATCCCACGACCGTTGCTTTTCCCGTCGTGCCGCTGCTTGCATGGATCCGCACGATCTGGGAACGGGGTACGGCAAAGAGACCGAACGGATAAGTATCGCGCAGGTCATCCTTGGTCGTGTAGGGAAGCTTTGTGATATCCTCGATCCCGTTGATATCTCCGGGTTCCAGGCCCACTGCCTGCATTTTTTTGCGGTAGTATTCCACGTTGTGATAGACCCTGTCTATCAGTTTGATAAGCCTTGCGCTCTGCAGATGTGTCATCTCATCGCGGCTCATGCATTCTTTTGCTTCATTCCAGATCATTTGTTTTCCCTTTCGTTATGATGCGAATCCAACGGCAAACGCTTTCTTGTTGATCTCGACAAACTGCGGCTTGACAGTATCCTCGATCACCTTCAGCCACTCTTCTTCCGTAAAGTCCATATGCTTTGCGGCCAGCCCGAGCACAATGACATTAAACACCTTGGGATTGCCGAGTTTCTTTGCTTCACTCATCGCATCGATCGCGATCACACGGCTCTTTGCCGAGAGGTCTTCGATGATGTTCCCGGGGTATTCTGCCTTGCCCATCACAACAGGCATCGGATCGATCCGCTGGTCATTGACGATCAGCACGCCGTCTTCCTTCAGGAAATGCGCATAACGCAGGGCCTCCAGACGTTCGAAGGCGATCAGCACATCCGCCTGCCCTTCCTCCACGATCGGCTCATTGACCGTGTCGCCGTAACGGACGAACGTTACGACCGAGCCGCCGCGCTGGGCCATTCCGTGCACCTCCGACATCTTCACTTCATACCCTGCCTGCCGCATGATCCCGCCGAGGATCCGGCTCGTGAGCAATGTTCCCTGACCGCCGACGCCGACGATCATAATGTTTTTTGTCTGCATATCATTCTCCTTTTGTCAGCTGCGTGATCTTTTCCCAGTCGGAATCCCGCACCGCTGTTTTCAGTTTTGTATATCTTTCCTGCTCCTGATCCGGAACCCTGTATTCCTTCAGCTGTTCCATCACAAGATCGATGCTGTCAAGGTCAAAGGATGCCGCAAATTCCGCGATCGCATCATAGGATTCGTAAAGCTCATCCTGCCTGATCTCCGGGAAATAGTCCGCGTTTTCGCCGCCGCTCTCCGTCCCCATGTAAGGTCCGATCATATCCGACAGCTTGCGGTAATTCTCAAGCAGTTTCTCCGTCTTTTCGGCAACGGCACCCGTATCTTCTCCGTCCTGCATCGCATTGCCGGCCTCCTCAAGCTTTCTGGCCTCTTCGGAGAGCGCCGTCGCGCCGATCAGTCTCGAACTGCTCTTTAAAGCATGGACCTTGACCGTATAATTCCTGATGTCACCGGCCTTTAAATAGGCTTCGATCTCATCCGCGTTCGGCTTGATGTCTTCATAATACTGCTCCAAAGTCATACGCATGATCTCGTCGGTACCCAGATACTGTATGGCTTCCTCATAGGAGAGCATATCACAGTTTTCATAGATCTTCTTCACATCGATCTCAGGCGATGTATCCACCCGGATCCTGCCGCCCGCAGATGACTCCTCACCTGTTTGTATCCCGCCGGCATTGTCTGCCCCGTTACCTGTCTGTATCCCGCCGGTGCTCTCATCAGCCTCCGCACTCCCGGCGGCCTCTGCATCCTCTCTTTCATACAGGACCACTTTCTCCTTCGGCAGATACTTGACCAGCGTGGTCTCAAGCGTATGGCCGTCAACCGGCTTGGACAGATAATCCGTAAACCCTGCTGCCAGGTAACGTGCCCTTGCACCCTGCATGGCGTCCGCAGTCAGCGCGATCACCGGTGTATGAACGTTGCATCCGCTTTCCTGCTCGCGGATCCGCTTCATGGCCTCGCTTCCGTCCATCTTTGGCATACGCTGGTCCATCAGGATCAGATCGTATGGCGTACCCATTGTCAACTTCAGCGCATCTTCGCCGCCGGTTGCGGTATCGATGCCCAGTTCCGTCTTTTTGAGCAGTCCCTCGATCACGGTGAGGTTGATCTGCGTATCGTCTACGACCAGGATCTTTGCGCCCTTCGCGCGGAAGGTTTCCCGGTACGTTTTGATCTCTTTGAGCCCGCGTTCGAACTTGATGCGGAAGTTGCCGATCGGCTCTTTGGCAACGATCTTCTGCTTCAGCGTAACGGTAAAGATCGAACCCTTTCCGTATTCGCTCTGCACGCGGATGTCACCGCCCATGAGCTGCAGGATCTTCTGCGTGATCGCAAGTCCGAGTCCCGTGCCTTCCACTGTTCTGTTCTGCAGAAGGTCCACGCGCTCGAACTTGATGAACAGCTTGTCGATATCTTCCTGCCTGATCCCGATGCCGGTGTCTTCCACCGTAACGATCAGGTTCAGAGCCTCTTCCTCTTCGGGGAGCCTGCCCGCCCGCACGCGCAGGGTGACGCTTCCCTCGTTCGTATATTTTACCGCATTGGACAGCACATTGACAAAGACCTGACGGATCCGCACCTCATCCCCGTACAGTCCGTCCGGGATCGATTCGTCCACGTCCACCCGGAATTCAAGGTCCTTGGTGCGCGCCCTGAACAGGATCATGTTGCTGACGTCATTGAGCAGCGAAGATAGCTGGTAAGGCGCTTCCGTGATCTCCATGCGTCCCGCCTCGATCTTGGAAAAATCAAGGATATCGTTGATGATCGACAAAAGGTTTTTGCCCGCGCTGTCAATATTGTCGGCATAGTTCCTGACACGCTCGTTATCGCTCTCGCGGATGATCATCTCATTCATACCCAGCATCGCGTTGATCGGCGTGCGGATCTCATGGGACATGTTGGCGAGAAAATCACTCTTGGCCGCGTTTGATTTTTCCGCAACCAGCGAAGCCTCTCTCAGCTGTTCACTCTCCTGCGCCCTGATCTCAAGCCTTGTGAGCAAAAATCCCCCAAGGAACACGAGCGCCGCAAGGATCAGGAAGACCAGGATGACAAGCATCGCCACGTATTCCACGCCTTCCTGCACAACGCGCTTTGGCACATATCCTTTTAAGTAAAATTCACTGCCTGCGATCTCAGCCGCAAAAAGCATCTGCTCGCCGTTATCGGTGCTGCGGAATGTCGCGGCACTACCGGTCGTGAACAGTTCTCTTGCCAGTTCCTGAAAACCGTCATCGACATTGCGGTTGCCAAACAGCATCTTTTCCTCGTTCTCACCTGCCCTGGCGGGAATGACCACATGCCCTTCCCGGTCCATGATGCAGACACTGCCGAAGCCGCTGTAACCGGCTACGCCGACATGCGAGTAGAGTTTGCTCTCCGGGTAGATCCTGTATATGACATAGGCAACATTCTTGTCCCGGAATGCCGGAACGCAGAACATCAGCCCTTTTCCCTGTACATAGGAGATCGCCTGCTCTCCGTGGATGGCGCTCTCGATGCATTCGAACGTATCTGCTCCGTACGGGACGCCGAAATACGGCGTTTCATCCACACGCTGCACGCCGATCCGGCTTTCATGATCCGCTTCCTGCATCGCGCTGATGGCGTCAACGCTGACTTCCTCGACCTTCGTAAACTCACTGGCAACCGTTGAGAGTGCCTTGAGTTCCCCTTCAAACTGGCGCGAGGTAACCTCCGAGAGCGTTTCGGCCTGCTTCTTGCCCTGCTCTTCCATGTAGACGTTCAGCAGCGTGTTGACACGCAAATACAGGAACAGTCCGATCGCCAGGAGCACCAGCAGCATAACTGCCAGTGTCAGGAGAAGACGCATGATGCTGTGATTCCACCGGATGACTCTTTGTTTATCGCTCATTCCAGACTCACCCCTTTTACATACCAGTCCATATGCTGCAAAAGTTGTGTGTCCGGAAGGTTTTCACCTTTCCGCACGCGGATGTATCCGCTCCTGTCAGAGAGCGGTCCGAAGAAAACATCATACTCTCCGTTGATGATCTTATGCTTTTCCGCGTTGAGAATAGGCCTTACGGACGGGCTGACCAGATCTGTAAGCGGGGCAAGCTGCACAAGTCCTGTCCGCATGCCTTCCCAGTAATGCTTTCCCGTAAATTTGTTCCGGTTGCACTCACCGATCCGTTCCTCAAAAAACGGTTCCCAGTCAAAAACGCAGGCCGTCAGATAGGTATTCGGAAAAAGATCACGGTTATCCCGGTTGTTCCCGATCGTATAGATCCCGTTCTCGTCGGCGACGCGAAGCGGCATGATCGTGTTGGTATGCAGGGTCAGAACATCGATGTCCTGCTCCTTGATCAGCTTCTTGGTCACCGTTTCAGCGATCTTGTCGTTGTTCCAGTGATTCGTATAGCGCACATAAACTTCCGCGTCGGCATTGACTTTCCTGACACCGATCGTAAACGCATTGGCCTGCCGGATGGTCTCCGGCGTCGGCATTGCTATGATGTATCCGATCTTGTTGGTTTTGGTCTGCATCCCGGCCACGATGCCGGTCAGGTAGCGGACCTGATAGAGACGTCCCAGATAGGAAGAATAATTGCCTGCCGACTGCGTGCCGGAAGCATTCAGAAAATAGACATCCGGGTGCGCATGTGCCAGTTCCGTGACCGCAGGCTCGTAGATATAGGAATCGCTGACAATGATCCCGTACCCGGAAGCGATCAGCTGCTCCACGAGATCGGTGTATCGTTCATCAGGCGCAACGTTGTCGTAGTAGACAACCTCGTCCCCTGATTTTTCCGCATAGGCGAGCATACCCTCGAACTGGGCCTGACAGTAACTGTGGTCTTCCCTGCTGCCGTTCATCAGCAGAGCGATCCTGCGGTTTGCGCTCTCGGTATCTTTGGTATTCATGCTGTGGCTGATCACGACAAGGCCGATCACGAAGCACACCAGAATTCCCAGGATGATGAAAAAGGCTTTTTTCATACGCGTCCCCGCCCGTTACTTTTCCGCAAAGAAGTTCGCGATCGCCGTAACGATCGATTTCTGCGGAAGGCTCTTTAACAGATAGTTTTCCGGATTCAGATTTAAGATCTCCGTTACCGAATGCCGGTCGCTCTTTGCCGTCAGGAACATGACGGGAATATCCTTCATCAGCGGATCGGACCGGAGCATCTCCATGACCTGGGGCCCTTTGACAACGGGCATCTCATAGTCAAGCAAGATCAGATCCACCTTGGTCTTCATCAGCAGCTGGATCGCATTCATGCCGGAGTTGGCCGTATATACCTTGTAGTTTTGCGACAGACTCTCCTTGAGCGTGCGGAGCATCACAGCGTCATCATCCACGACCAGAATGCTCTTCTGCTCGGGGATCTCATCATCCTCGGAGATCGTCTTTAAGATCGTTTCCGCAACATCCTCGGCACGGAACGGTCTGGAAAAAGACCCGTGGATGTAACCGTCCGGCAGGGCGGCTTTTGCATCCAGAAGTTCATCCGCATTCCCGATCAGAAAAAGCAGCACTTCCTCCCTGCGCTCCAGGCGGTTCTGCATATAGGTGTGCAGAGGTTCCATCCTCTGGCGGAGCGGGATATCCTGCGCCGTGTTCTGCAGATAGAACAGCAGAACCTGCGGCGGACTGACCACCGTCGGCAGCAGTCTTAAGTCAGTCGGAGAAAGGACAACCTGCAGGCCGTCCTTTTCCAGTCCCTGCGCCAGTGCGTTCACCAGCATGGACTGCTTTTCCGTTATCAGTAAAACGCGTTTCTCCATCCGTTATCTTCTCCGGGATATTCAGACAGGTACGTCCGTGATCGCGCCAAACTTGCAGAGCTGTTGGCAGAGTCCGCAACCGTTGCACATCGTATCGTTGATCATGCTGATGCCGTCCCTGCCCTTTGTGATCGCCGGGCATCCCGGCCTTAAGCAGGCACCGCACATCTTGCACTTTATAGGATCAACGGCGCATCTCTTCGTGACCGGCGTCTTCCCGAGCAGCACGCACGGAGACTTCGTGATGATCACGGAGACTTCGTCTTTGGCCACTTCACGCTTGATCACTTCCGCAAGTTTTTCCGTATCAAACGCATTGACCTCTTCCACGTTGCGGATGCCGAGCGACTTGCACAGTTCCATGATGTTGATCGCGAGAACGATGTCGCCCTGCAGGGTCTTACCCGTTGCGGCATGGTCCTGATGGCCGGTCATACCGGTCGTGGAATTATCCAGGATCATGACCGTTCCGGTCCCCTGATTGTAAACCATGTTGATCAGGGAATTGATGCCTGTATGCATGAAGGTTGAGTCACCGATCACGGCAACCCAGTCCTTGATATACGCTTTGCCTTTTGCTTTTTCCATGCCGTGGAGCGTGGAAATGGAAGAACCCATGCAGACCGTGGTGTCGATCACCGAGAGCGGCGGCACCGCGCCGAGGGTATAGCAGCCGATATCGCCCGCTGCATGGATCTTTAATCTGTTGAGTACGGAATAAACGCTTCTGTGCGGACATCCCGGACACAGGATCGGCGGACGGTTCGGCACTTCTGCCGGAGCGCGCAGATTCAGTTCCTCGTGCAGGATCGCCTTGCGCAGCATGTTGGCGCTGTACTCACCCTGTACCGTAAAGATCTCTTTGCCGGTCGCCCTGATCCCCCAGGATCTCACCTGCGTCTCGATCAGCGGATCCAGTTCCTCAACCACATAGAGCGTGTCGACTTTGGCGGCAAACTCTTCGATCATCCTGCGCGGCAGCGGATTGACCAGGCCGAGTTTTAAGACCGATGCATCAGGCAGGGCTTCCCGTACATACTGGTAAGGGATCCCCGATGTGATCACACCGATCTTTGTATCATGCATCTCAACGCGGTTAACGGGAAAATCACACGAATCCGCGATCAGTCTCTTCTCGCGATCCTCTACGGCCAGATGACGCACCTTC
Source organism: Lachnospiraceae bacterium (assembly GCA_017961065.1). Classification (GTDB taxonomy): domain Bacteria; phylum Bacillota; class Clostridia; order Lachnospirales; family Lachnospiraceae; genus UBA2868. The sequence continues at coordinate 3,616 of JAGCXZ010000216.1, read as the reverse complement.
GCATTGCCGGGCATCATGACGTTCTTGACAACGTTACGCTCATAAGGCTTATCCGGGATCTGAGTACGCTCGCAGAGCGTAACAGGACCCTGTGAATGCGCAAGCCTTGTCGTTGTTCGCAGGATCACCGGCGTATCATATTTCTCGCTTAAGTCAAAAGCGAACTTCATGAAATCCTTGGCTTCCTGGGAATCGGACGGCTCCAATACCGGAACCTGTGCGGCTCTGGCAACCATGCGGGAATCCTGCTCATTCTGGGAAGAATATAAACCCGGATCATCGGCGGCAACCAGAACGAGTCCGCCTGTCGCGCCGATGTAGGATACCGTGTAGAGCGGGTCAGCCGCCACGTTCACGCCGACATGCTTCATGGAGGCCATGGCGCGTACGCCGCTGATGGATGCGCCGATCGCCACTTCCATGGCAACTTTCTCGTTCGGCGACCATTCGCAATACAGACTGTCTTTATACTGCACGAGATTCTCGCTGATCTCCGTGCTGGGTGTGCCCGGATACGCAGCCGAAACCTTCACGCCCGCCTCGTAGGCACCGCGCGCGATCGCTTCGTTCCCAAGCATCATGACTTTCTTATCTTCCATGTTGATTCTGCTCTTTCTCTTTTATTAGACCGTTACGACCCAGCCGGCAGGTCCTTCGATGCGGCCGAGCTGGATACCCGTTACGGTATCATATAACTTCTGAGACAGTTCCCCGATGCCGCCGTCTGCGATCTGGAACACCTTGTCGCCGCAGCGCAGATGTCCGACCGGAGAGATCACGGCTGCCGTACCGGAACCCCAGCACTCTTCCAGCGTTCCGTTCTCAGCCGCCTCAAACAGTTCCTCGGCGGATACCCTGCGTTCTTCCACGGGCAGTCCCCATGACTTGCAGAGCTGGATGCAGGAATCCCTCGTCACACCCGGCAGGATGGAGCCGTTCAGTTTCGGCGTTACCACCTTGCCCGAGATCTTGAAGAAGATATTCATCGCACCGACTTCTTCGATGTATTTTCTCTCCACGCCGTCCAGCCACAGAACCTGTGAATAGCCCTCATCATGCGCCTTCACCTGTGCTTTCAGACTGGCAACGTAGTTGGCACCTGTCTTGGCCTCACCGACACCGCCGCGAACGGCTCTGACATAGTCGTCCTCGATCCAGATCTTAACGGGATCCAGGCCCTCCGGATAGTAAGCGCCTACCGGTGAGAGAATGATGATGAACAGATACGTATCGGAAGGACGAACACCAAGGAACGGATCGGTCGCGATGATGAACGGACGGATATAAAGGGATGTACCCGGTTTGGACGGGATCCATGCTTCATCCATCTTGACAACCGCTTTGATCGCCTCAAGAAAATCCTCCGCCGGGATCTCCGGAATGCAGATCCTGCGGTTGGTGTTGTTGGCACGTTCGATATTCTTATCGGGGCGGAACAGCAACGTTCTGCCGTCATCGGCCTTATACGCTTTTAAGCCTTCGAACATTTCCTGCCCGTAGTGGAATACCATCGCGCTCGGCTCCAGCTCCAGCTTCTGGTAAGGCACGATCCTTGCATCATGCCAGCCTTTGCCGGTTTCATAGTTCATTACGAACATGTGATCCGTAAAGATCGTTCCGAATGTGAGCGGGTTCTCGGGACCCGGAATCGGCTTGGGATTTGTTGTCTTTTCTACTCTGATATTCAGCACTTTTGCATCCTTCCTTTCCCATATATATACTGTGATTTATTATCAGCCAATTATTTTACAATGTCAAGTTACTGTGCTATACTGAACACATCTTTAAACACAGGTCAGCGGAGCGTTCTGTTATGTCTATTTTCAAAGATATGAACAATCTTTTGAACCAGGAAATAACCGCCGAAAACGAGTCCAAAGAAATGACGGTCCTGGTTCGGATTCTGTCCGTTTTGGATGCGGTGCTGGCCATGATCTATGCCGCAGTCTATCCGAACCACGGTCTGAGTGCGGTTCTTTTCTTTGTGATCGTCCTGGCCGCCAACATCGGCGTCCTGATCGCGACCTACCATCTCCGCTCCTATGTGACCACGACCATGCACTGTCTGGTTCTGTGTGGATTTGTTACGTTCTTCTGTTTCCTTTTTGACAACAAACTCGGACTGCAGTATGCGATCCTGCCCCTGATCCCGCTGGTATACTACCGCGTTGATTTTCCCAGATGGATCAAGTCCCTGATCGCCATCTGCTGCTGCGCGCTGCTCTGCTTCCTCGGCGTAAGTTCCTACTTCTACACGCCGGCCGTACTTCCGAGCAAAAACATCATGATCGTTTCCGTTTGCGTCAACGCCGTTGTTGTCACTTTAAAGCTCGTGATCATTTCCCTGTACTACTACAGGAAATTCGCGGCAGGGGAATCCAAGATCGTCGCCTATTCCAAGAAGCTCGAACAACTGGCCGGTGCGGATGCACTGACAGGCCTTAGCAACCGGCGCAGCATCGAGGATCATCTGCACATGATGGCCGATAAATACACGACACAGGATCAACCGTTCTCCGTCTGCATCTGCGACATTGATTTTTTCAAGGTCGTAAACGATACCTACGGACACGACGCCGGGGATTATGTTCTGACCGGACTTGCCACGATCTTCAAGGACTTTATGGCCGGAAAAGGAAAAGCCGCCAGATGGGGCGGCGAGGAATTCCTGCTTGTCTTTGACAAGATGAACGGCGATGAAGCCTTCGTGGAACTGTCCAGGTTAAAGAATCAGATCGAAAAATCAGAGTTCCACTATAAGAGCACCACGATCCGGATCACGATGACCTTCGGGCTGGAAGAATTCGATTACTACGCAGGCATCCAGGCTACGATCGCCCAAGCAGACGAGAAGCTCTACCAGGGCAAAAAGCAGGGCAGGAACTGCGTGGTCTACTGATCTTTATTGTCTGTTACAGGTCTTACAGCCACCACCAGAGGATCTTTCTGACACCGATCCCGAAGGTGACCGTTTTGCTGCCGCAGTAGTTGGGCCCTGTGCCCCTGACTGTGACAGTGGCTTTGCCCTTTTGGACATTATTCCTGTAGCTGTCTTCATCGATCTCAATCTCTACGTCATTTATCTTTTTCCCTTTTGCCTTCCAGATCAGATCAGAGGGAGTTAAAATCACGGGCTTTCCGGTATAGTTCTTCGACGGGGCATTCACGGTAAGCTTGCCGATATCCTGCTTTGCGATCCGGTAGGTGCCGATTGCGGTTCCTATGTAATTGCCGGTATCCTTTGCAGGAACAACCACGCAGACTGTCGTATCCGCACCGAGTACTTCATCATCTTTTAAATCTCTTCCGTCCTTATCACCGAGCTTGTATACCACATTATTCGCATCATAGTCCGTGCCGGCTTTCAGTGTCTTTCCATCAGCATCCACGACAGAAATCTTCTTCTGCTTCCAGCCGCCGGCTTTTTCTGTATAGATTACATCCTTGGCAACAACATGAACGCCTGTTGCACTCATATCTGCTGCTTCGATCGTAAAGGTTGTTTTCAGGTTATCGTTCGTCCCCTTAAAGTTGCCTTTGCCGGTAACCTTTACCGTAGGCTCCTTGCTGTCTGATGCATCCGCGATCGCTTTATTGTTGGTGTAAGTCAGGGTGT
>JAGCXZ010000021.1 GCA_017961065.1 Lachnospiraceae bacterium | reverse complement strand
GTTGTTGAGGAGATAGCGGCGGAGTACGCCGGACGCGTGAAGGTGGGCAAGGTCAACGTCGACGAGGAGCCCGTTCTGGCGGATCATTTCCGGATCTCCGCGATTCCGTCCGCATCTCCGTTTACAAAGCATCTGTCGATCTCGTTCAGCTCGCGGACCACGGCCTCCTCCTGTCTGGCGTCTGCGCTGTTCTCCTCTCTGAAAATCGTGTCGGGTCGGCCGCCGTAGTAGCTGCGGTAGCTGTCGATCTTGTCCTCGTCCATCAGATAGTTCCGTACTTCTCTGCCGAACATCTCTTTCCGGTCCTTCAGGGTTTCCTTGTCCCGCTGCATCTCTCGCTTCGTCGCCCGGATTTTCGATTTCAGGAAGGACGTCCCCTTGATGAACACAGTGTAGTCCTCAAATACCGAAGGGTCGTCAAAGTAGAGGTAGATCCAGATCCCGTCAATGATAAACCGTTTGTCCCTGTGCTGCCCGGCGTAATCCATTGCGTAGTGCACGAAGTCCGTAAACACCCTGTCTTCATATTCTTCCTTGGGGATGCGGTTTCTCTCCTCCACGCCGATATAGTATTTTGCCCCCTCGCCGGCAAAGAAGCTGTACATCATATCGGAATAGTCTTTCAGCTCCTCCATCGTGAAGTGGTCTTTGGTGAGCAGCAGGTCGTCGAGCTCAATGTGGTCGATGTCGTCTCCCTCCAGAGTCCTTGCCATCACCGATTTTCCGCTCCCCGAATGGCCAAGGAGAAAGCAGATGTTGGTGTCGCCGGAGTTAAAGCATTCTTCCTTGTAGTAGAGATCCGGTTCCGAAACCGCGTATTTATCGCTCGGCAGCTCCCAGTCTTCAAAGAGCTCGATGTCCGGCTTCAGTTTCTCTTTCAGCAGAGCGTACATTTCGGGCACGTTATGGCCCAGAAATTCGACGGAGTAATAGTTGGAGAAGCGTTTCTGCTTTCTCGGCAGGGCTTTATACTTCAGGTAAACTCTGTTCAGCTCTTTCAGCGTAGTGATGCGGTCGGTGATGATGGCCAGTGCAGCGTCGCAGGCAGCCTGTTCCAGATTGGTATATTTTTCTCCCATGGGGTTTCTCCTTTCGCCCGTGATTGCGTATGTCCGGCAATATTATAGCACAGGAAAGATACCGGAACAATGCAGAACAGCAGAGTTTTCCTGTAAATTCTGCCTGTTCCGTTGCCTCGCAGCTCTTCATCAGCAGACGCTTTTCCTGCCGCTGCGGCGCATTTGCTCAAACAGGGCGATGCACTCGCGGATCAGCGCCCTTCTGGCACTTTCATCACAGCTGTTGTCAGGTTCCATGGCGGTCCTCACCAGTCGTCGTCCACGATGGCAGATACCGCTTCCATCTCGTCCACCCAGCTGGCCTCAACCTTTACCTTTTTCATGATGCTGCCGCACTCAGGGCAGGTCTTCCAGGGCTTTGCGGAGACTCTCCCGCAGGCGGAACAGATGTATTCGTCCGCCCGGAAGAGATGCGTGCGCCGGGTCCAGTATGGTTTCCTCATGTTTCCCGCCTCCAAACACTTCTCATTCTGTGCTTTCAGGATAACTCATATACTGTCCCAAAAATCTCCCCAGGCGAGTTTTTCAATAAAATATCCCGGCATGTTCACCTTCATGCCGGGTATTTCTCTTTCGGTTCAGCGTGCTGTTTCCTCCGGAGCCGTTCTCTGCCTGAAGAAAGTCCCGGTACGCCTCGGTGCTTTATTTGTCACCCTTGCTTTTCCCGAAGATCAGCACAAGGATTACGGAGAACAATAACAGATATTCCATGGTCGGTTAAATGATGATGCCTTCCAGGTGGTCGACTTCATGCTGGATGATCTGTGCGGTCCAACCGGTAAACGTGCGGCGCTGCCGCTTCCATTCGATATCGGTGTATTCCAGGGTAATCGTCTCATAGCGGGTGGTCTTCCGGACGCCGGTCAGCGACAGGCAGCCTTCCTCCGCCTCGTAGGGTCCTTCCTTTTTTACAATCACGGGGTTGAACATCACGACGCTTAACAGCCCCATGCTCACAACGATGGCCCGCTTTTTTACGCCGATCATATTCGCAGCCATGCCGACGCACAGCTCGCGGTTGGCGGCGAGCGTGTCCTGCAGATCCTTTGCCAGAGAGAGGTCAGCTTTCACGGCGGGCTCGGATTTCTGCCCGAGGAACAGGATGTCTTTTACAACCGGCTTGATCATTTGCGGTGCCTCCGAAACAATTGTTATCACCGTACAGTTCTTCAAAAGGGCTTTTTCTCTTTTTTTATATCACAGAATATGACAAAGGAACAGAACGTTTTGAAAAAATTGTAATGAGAGAGATTTTCCTGTATAATAGGGCCCGCAATCAGGAAAACGAAAAGAAGATTCACGGGTTGCCGGATGGAACGGGGAATAAAGGTATGGAACTCAACAAAACAGAGCAGAGTCTTCTGCTGAACAGCCTGATGGAGATGGGCGACCTGATGCTGGACGCCGGCGCGGAAATTAACCGCGTGGAGGAAACGCTGACGCGCATGGGGGAGGCCTACGGCGCTTCCAGGACCGATGTGTTTGTTATCACCTCGGTCATCTGCATGACCATGGAATTTCCGGGATGTGAGCCGGTTACCGAAATGCGCCGCATCCGCTCCGAAGGGCAGCAGGACTATTACCGCCTGGATAAGCTGAACGGCATCAGCCGCAGCTGCTGCGCTTCGCCTGTTTCCCCGGCGGAACTGAAAGCACAGCTCGATTCCGTCGCAGCGGGTCATAAGCCGCTCTGGCGGCGGCTGAGCGGCAGTGTGCTGGCGGCAGCGGCCTTCGCCGTGTTCTTTGGCGGTACGCCCCTCGACGGCCTGATCGCAGGCTTCTTTGCCCTCGCGATCTGCTTCCTCAAAGACCGCCTCGGCGAAACGCAAATCAACACCATCGCCATGGACCTCATCGTGGCCCTGCTGGTCGGGCTCGGCGTCGGGGGAGTGTCGCACCTGTTTCCAGCGCTGCATATGGATGCGATCCTGATCGGAGACATCATGCTGCTGATC
>JAGCXZ010000215.1 GCA_017961065.1 Lachnospiraceae bacterium | reverse complement strand
GTCATGTTCCTGTTTGCGATCAGGTAGAGCAGCAAAAGCCCCAGCGCGACAACCACAACGACAATGCTGATGATCGCGGTCTTCATTTTCATGTTCTTCATAGTCGGTAAACGCCCCCTTCCGAAATACTGCTATGCGTTAAATTATATCACATTTCATATGAAATGACTTAATTTATCAGACAGTTTTGCCGACAAATACATATATCGGGACCGTCCGGACGGGAATACATTTAATAGGAAAAAAAATTATTCCACCGATTGCCTGTTCCGGACAAAAAGCGTTATAATAAGGTTGAAGATCTGATATCTGAAAAGGAGGTGTCCTTATGCAGAAAAGATTACTTGCATTGTTTCTGGTGCTGTCATTGACGGTTGGCACAACATGCACTGTTTATGCCGCCGAAGATACAGAAGAATCCTCGGGAGAAGAACATCACGATTCCGGTTCGGACTCCGGATCACATGAGTCGCATGCGGAAGCACCCTCAGATTCCGGGTCCCATTCGGACACTCCTTCCACCGCCCCGTCCGTATCGGAAGCCGCAGAAGCAGCACAGGCAGCTTCGGAAGGGATCGCGCAGACCCAGCATGACGTAATTGTCACGGAACTTGATATCAGCAACAGCCTGCTGCCCTATCTGGATGAAGCAGCCGTTTATATCGACGGCGGTGTGATCACCGGAGAAGGCAATACACAGACGGAAGTCACAGGCGTGACAGGCAATCTGACCGAAGCAGCCCAGGCGCTTGAGAATACCGATGTAGACACCACGGCTCTCGAAGAAAGTATCACACAGACCGAAGAAAATACCGGAAAATTCAAAGATAAAGAAAAAGAAACCAAAGACGCAGCCGAAGAAGCATCCTCTCACGCAGAGAACGCGAATACCGCCGGTTCCAAGACGGAAGCCCTGGAGGAAAAGGAAAAGGCTGAAAACGCACTTGCCATAGCGGAAACGCATCTGTACGAAGCAACGGATGCCTATGATGAGGCGCGCAAGAACGTCAATGAAGCGGAAGAAGCCTACGAGAAGGCTCTGGAGGAGCAGCGCAGGGCAGAGGAACAGATCGAGGCCGCCAAAAAAGCCCTCGAAGAAGCCAAAAACAATTCCGCCGCTGCCAAGGATGCCTTGAAAAAAGCGCAGGAGAAGGCCGAAAAGGCTGCCGAAAAAGTCCGCGAACTGAAAGAAAACAAAGAGGATCTGGAGAACATCAAGGATCAGTACTATGCCTCCATGGTCTACTACTACAGGCGCCTGCTCGGCAAAGACGCCGTATATGAGGAGGACGGAACGCTTGATATCGAAGAGAACGCCAAAAAGGCCGAGGAGACCGGCAAGGCAGAAAAAGAGGCCTTAAGTCCCGATGCAAGCGGCATGCAGCTGAACCGTTACCTGGCAAAACTGCTGATCGACTACATGATCTCCAACAACGAGAACGTGGATCCCGAAACGGCCAACCTGCAGATCGGCGTGAAGGAAAAAGGAACCTCGTCGCAGAAACTGTCCGAAGGTACCGTCTTCACGAACGCGCAGGGCGAGGACCAGACGGTCGTAACCGGCACCAAGAAAGATATCGACGGCAATACCGTATCCGCCGGCGAACAGACCGAATGGTACACGCAGAGATCCAATCAGGACGATAACGGGCGCACCAACCGCGTCAAGGTGACCTATACCGACAAAGACGGTGTGGAGCATGTGGAATACTACAACTACATTTACAAATCCAAAAAATTCGGGGATGAGACCGATCTGGAAAACGGCGCGGTCTATCTCGCGCTGATCCGTTACAACGAGGACGAAGGACAATGGGAATCCTCCGCGGTTGAGGATGAGAACAACTTTGATGACTACGGGGAACTGACCCGTGCGCTCGAAGCGATCGAAGAACTCGAACAGTATGAACAGGCCAGCCGCAGCGTGGACGAAGCCATGGAAAAAGTCGCGCAGCTGGAAGAGATCATCGCAAGTCTGAGCATTGAAAGTCCCAGCAATTTAAGCAAACTGGAAGAAGCGCTGGAAGAAGCCAGGGAAGAGCTCGATGAAGCATATGAGAAAAAGATCGCTTTGGAAGAAACCGTGGAGGAAGCCAGAAAAGCTGTGGCAGGGATCGACCTGTCCAGATTCAATGTGCAGGTTGTAAAAGATGCGGATGAGATCACCTATGCATCGCCCGCCTCTTCCGGCACCCTGCCTGCGCTCCCGATCGCTGAGGATGAAGGATTGCCGACCATTCCGGTGATCTTCACACCGCTTGTGCCCGTAGCCACACCGGATGCTTCGCTCCTTGCCGATTCGCCGTTCATGGACATCTCACCGATCGAGAGACCGGAGACCGATGACCACAGTCTGCTGGCGCTGAAATATACGCCGCTGCCCGATGCGGTGATCCCGGATGATGTGGCAGCCTCCTCGAATCTTGATGAGAGCGAGATCCCCGGGGCCAAGACAGCTCCGCCCGAACATGAACACAAGCACTGGTGGCTCTGGCTGCTGATGGCAGTCTCCTCGATCACAGGGCTCCATCTTCTGGGCAAAAAGAAAGACGAGGAAGAAGCGGAAAAAGAAGCCTGATCAAGGCTTCTTTCTCACACCGACAACAACGAATCTTCCGTTCTTAACCTGATAACTGCAAGTTGAAAGCGTGACGAAATCATCGCCCCACTCGGCTTCCACGCCGGTGTCATAGAGCGATCTTTCCTTCACGCTTTTTGCAAAGTATTCAAAATCAGTCTGTTCCGACAGGTCGGTAAAATAGTAATACCGGAATCTTCCGTTGTCCTCATCCTTTTCCTGCCGGTAGATATCAACATCACCGAAGCCGCCGCTAAGATCGATGTCAAAGAGCGTAAGTTCCTCAGGCTCCACGACGATCTCACCGCCGCTCTCTTCTTCCTTTTGTTTGATCCCCGCCTCTTCTATAGCCTGATCCGCCTGCTCCCTGTCCTCTTCCGTTTCCAGTTCATCCTCTTCGATCTGTGAATAGAACACGCCGTAAAGCTCATAATCCCGCTCTTCAAACAGCGTATCGAAATGGATGACCGGATGGCTCTTCCCGTAAGATTCCTTCGCGTATTTCTGCAGGGAGCCGAATCCGCTCCCGTCCTTCATGTTGTGTCCGTAGATCAGCGTATTGTGATACCATTTCTGCCAGTCGACCGCGATAAAGAACATGCCCTTCGAGGAGTCGCTCCCGTCAAGATCCCTGTGCAGAAAATAGTTCTGGCTTCCGGGCGTATAGACCACGGGATCATCTATGACCGTATCATCGATCCTAAGCCAGCCGGCCACATACGGATTGATCGCCAGATAATCATCATATTTTGGAAGCGGCACTTCGATCTTCTCAACGGGTGCAGGCTCTCCTTCGGGGATCTCTTCCTCTTCGGGAGCCGGCTCTTCAACAGATTCCGCGCTCACTTCCTGCACCTCTTGCGGCTCCTGCTGCCCTGCCGTATCCTCTGCCGTATTTTCCGCCACGGTTTCCTCACTCACCTGCTGCTCCCGGTCCGTTCTCTTGCGCACGGACTCACAGCCCTGCAACATCAGCAGCGCTGTAAGAAGAAGCATCATGCAAAATAAAACCGATCCGTATCTTTTCCGCATTCCCTGTTCTCTCCGTCTAAAAATCACTGTTCTCTTAAAATCACTGTTCTGCCTGTCTCTCATCCCTGCTCTCACGGATCCTGGCGTTAATATAGGCGATATCCCGCTGCGTTCTGAACAGGTCCAGACAGCAGGCTAAAGCAAGCACCGCCGCCACATAGATGAATACCATCCAGAAATTGCTCCGGTAAAACCACCCGGCGATGAAACCGTAGAGCATCACAAGCGCGCATGCGCCGAAATACTTGATGATATAGCTGCAGATCATGGACACATCCGTAAATTCGTCAAACAGCCTGTTGGCCACGCAGATCAGAAGCGAGAGCCCGAACAGCTGGAACACAAGCCTGATCTCAGCCGTGATCCCCGACCAGAGAACGGAGATCCCGAACACGCAGAGTATCATTAATGCCGAAAGAACACATGTATCCCTGAGTATTTTTTTCATAGCGCTTTTCTCCCGAAACACTTCTTGATGTCCTGCAGATACTTTCTCGAAACGATGAGTTTTTCATCATTATCCATCACAGCCTCCAGCCGGCTGTTCTTCAGCTGCCGGATCTCCTTAAGATGATCCGTATTCATAAAACAGGTCCGCGAGATCCGAACCAGCCCGGTATCGCCTGCATTTTCCCCGACATCTGCCATGCTGCCCTCGTAGCGGTACACTTCATCCTTCGTGTAGAGGAACAACTTCCGCTCGACGTTTTCAATGTAATAGATGTCCGAAAGCGCCACGCTGACCTGACGGTCTTCCGTCCTGCCGGCCAGTGACGCATCCAGCCTGCCGATCCTGCCGATCAGCCCTTCCACATGACGGTTCCATTCCGGATATTCCACGATGACCGTCAACGGTTTGTCTTTTACCTGTCGCTTCTCTATTTTCATGCTCTGTATTCTTTCATCTTCTTGTGCCGTCAGGTTCCCGGCTGCGCTTTAGCCCTGCAAAACACCTTATCAGCGCAAGCAGCAGATCGATCCCAAGCACCGCAACGGTAGCGCCGAAACTGTACGGTGACCATTTCATCAGGAGCGGTCCGAGGCCTGCACCAAATGCAAGCGGCATCACAATCAGAATAGATGCCAAAAGCCCTGCCGTCAAGCCCGACGACAAGATCAGTGCGGATCGTTTGTGAAACCGCATGAAAATCACGGACCAGAGGATCCCTGCGATCAAAAGCACCGTGAAGATCAAATCAAAGACCGTCCAGACATCCGTTTGAATGTCGCCCGGTTCCTGTCCCTGCAGCCGGTCAAGAAGCCTGTTGCAGAGGCTGTCCGTGGATGCTGCCACATTGAGGTTTGTCAGAACGCACACGCCCGCACTCCCGTCATCCGGAAACACGATCCTTGCAGAATAATCCGCCGTGCCGCCGGAATGGCCGATCCTGCCTCCTGCGAAGCGTTCCCATCCGGCAAAATAATCCCCTTCGCTCATTAGGTGCTCTTTTACCGATGCGATCAGGCGGCTGTATGGCTCCCCGGTTTCTTCTGCTCCGGTTAAGATCCTGATCCATCTTCCCATATCCTCTGCCGAAGCGTAAAAATAACCCGCCGGTATTGCAGCCTCTGCTACGGGAAACGAACAGGCAAACGCATGTCTGAACCCGAGCCGCGTGCCCTGTATGATGCGCTCTCCATCATCCGGTTCCCCGGCATAGGTATGCATAAGCCCCAGCGGACGCAGGATGCTTTGCTCCATGTAATCCTGATAGGACATATTGCTCACACGCTCGATCAGATATCCGAGCAGGTTATAATTCACATTGGAATAGGCATAGACAGATCCCGGCGCAGACTGCAGTCTGCGCCCGGAAACGCTGCCGGCCCACTCGGCCAGGGTCATATCGGGAGACGGTGCCGGATAAACATTTTCATCATTCGTAAACCCGCTCTTTTGCATCAAAAGTTCATTTACCGTGATCTTTGCGGGAGTACCGTTAAAGAACACTTCAAATCCCGGGATCAGGTCTGACAGACTGCTCTCGCCGGTAAAGGCGCCTTCATCGATCAGCTTCATGACGGCCAGTCCCGTGAATGCTTTTGTCATCGAGCCGATCCGGTAGAGCCCTTTGCTGTCTCCGTAATAGCACAGCTTGCCATCAGCATAAGTAACGGCGCTGACCGAATCGCATTTTGTATTTTTGCCAAAAGCGGACAGGTCCGAAGCGATGGCATCTTCTGCCTGTGATTTTCCTGCAGCAAAAACAGGCTCTGTGACATGAACTTCTGCTGCTGCGCCAAGCAGAACGGCCGCAATAAGCAAAACACAACATCCCTTGATTTTCATCATAAAAAACTCCTCCATAGTCTGTACGGTTCCGTTTGATGGGATCATACCCGATGCGGATCCGTTTGGCTACAGAGGAGCACAGTTCATGCAAATTCAGATGCAGTTGTTGCAATTATTTTTCGGTACGGTGCTTACTCGCCGTCAATGTCTCCGTGGATGTCGAAGTTTTCAGCTTTCAGCCATCCGTTTTCATCCACGCTCATGGTATCGGTCTGTTCCCCTTCGGTACCGGCATTTACGACGATCGCGATCTTAGCGGGATCCGTCGGGATATAGTACGGAAAATACGTATCCAGATACCGGTACGTATCATCATCCGAAAGCGCAAGTCCTACGCAGACCGAATCGATCATATTGACACCGTCCTGATTCATCGTGAATGTTTCGATGTAATATCTGTCATACTCATCGTGATTATCCAGCAGGATCGTCTGATGGTCCTGATGGATCAGAAATGCATCATAATAGCTTGTCCCACCCGGCATGGTCGGTTCAAAAATCTCGCCATTGCCGCAATAAGCATAGAGACCGCGCAGATACAATTCGTCGCTTTCTTCTACATTTCTGAAATCCCAGGATTCGTGCGCGGCAACATATACTTCCTTTCCGGAATCATCGATATCACAGGTTGTTTCGACGTTAACCGGCACCTGCATGATCCATTCGGACGGCGCGTTCTTTCTGAATTCATCCGCAAAGATCTCACCGTTTGTATCCTCCGAGAACAGAACGGTCGCGCAAACCGGAGACTGCAGCATCGTATAGCCCTCCACCCAGAGCGTCACGCCCTGCGGATCGAGCGTCCATGCGCAGACACCTTCTTTCAGATAATCCTTTAAGTCTGCCCTGATCTTCTCAGGATCCATGTCCAGTTCGATCGCATAGATATTTGTGGCCGCATAGTTAACATAGTCCGCAACCTTTGGCACGATGACATCAAAGAACTTTTCTTCGTCTTTAACGACTTCGGAAAAGGCGATCTCTTTTCCGCCTTCCGTATGATAGGAATGCGCGATGTAGGAACTGTAAAAGCCGCTGTCAAACTGGCCTTCCGTGACATATTCGTTCAAAAGGCTGACCACGTCTCCGTCCGCTCTGCGCACATAGGTTTTCCAGCTCTCATCAAAAACAAATCCGGGCTGCTCGGCGATCGTTTCGAGGTCATGATCCCAGGCTTCCTGTTCCTTCGTGATGATCTCGTTCATCGCATCGGTAAGGCTTTCTGCAAGGCCTTTGTTCCCATCTGCCTGCTTTTCCTCAAGCGTCACGAACGTAAATTCGTGCTTGATGCGCGGAACGGAATCATCGCCCCAGTCGTATTGGCTGTTCCTGTGCAGGATGAGTCGCGGTGCAACGCCTGATGCTTTCTGGTCCTCCTCCGGGCTTTCCTCTAAAGCCGCTTCGGGTTCTTCTGCGGCATCCTCCGGCTCTTCCGTACTCTCCTGCTGTGCCTGCGCTGCTTCTTTTAAACCCTGCAGCGCGTCTTTGATCCCGTCTTTCTCACTGCCGGAAGTGCTTCCGCATCCGATCAGCAGACTGAGCATGAGACCGGTTAGGAGTGTTATAGTGATCTTCTTCATCTCTTGTTCCCCTTTGTATATAGTTCCGCATCGCTTCCCTGCATGTGCCGTTGCTCATCTTAAGGCTTCCGGGATCACAACATCGGAGATCTTTTTTCCTTCCGGGAAAGTGATTTCCGGCATTTTCGGGTCCAGTTTTCCTCCGACCGACTCGAACTTATATGTCCTGTCATTGTACCGGTACCAGGTCTCCCGCCAGCCTTTTACACCCATCGTCAGGGCTTCCCATATGGTGCCGTCCGGGTAAAATCTCGAAATCCCTCTGTAGGGCACGCCGTAAGCGTATACGGCATCGCCTTCGTTCGTATAGACATCAACGGGATCGTTGCAGTAGGTGATGATGAGTTCATCGTATCCGTCCCCGTTCAGATCCGCGTACACATATCTTATTTCATCATTGTTGGTCGAATACGGCCAGCCGTAGTCCATGAGCGATGTCCGCGGCGTGACCTGCTCCATCTCTTCCCATGTTTTGCCGCTGTCCTGGAGCTCCTTGTACCGGTAGAGCACGCCGCAGTACGGTTCGGCTTCCGCATCCAGATAACCGCCGTCCGGCGTTGGAACCTGCGGGTAACTTGCGATCGAGGGGCACAGAGCCTCTTTGCAGATCCCATCAAGCGGCTCCTCTCCCGTCGTTACACCGGTATCGTCCACAAAACAGCCTTTGGAAAAATCATAGATGTAGTGATAATACATCGCACAGCCGTCCGCAAAATGCTCATAATTGATGACGATCAGGCCGTTGCCGCGGCAGAACACACTGTCCACCTGATCTCCCGGCGCGATCAGATCTCCGATCAGATCCCTGCCGCACAGATATTGAACGGTATCGGCATCGATCGGTGTCCCGGCATATTCCTCCACCCTGCCCGGTCCGTCATCATCGTTATAGAAGAAATAATAATGCTTCCAGGTATGTCCCATCCAGCTGCTTGACTCCGGATTGTACATGCAATCATAACTGCTGTCCATAATCCGAAATCGCCCTGCTCCGTCCGGCGTATCTGTCAGCACTTCTCCAAGCGCCGAAAACGGAGCCTGCTTTGCCTGCCCGTCGGAAACCGACCATACATAAGTCAGAAGGCCCGTGGCATAAACCTCGTCAAACAAAACATATTTCGTATCGCCCATCTGCATCATGCGGGTTCTGTCGGAAAGTCCCATTCCGGAAGCGGCATACAGATCCGTGCAGCCGTCCTTTGAGACAAACCAAACGGTTCCTTCCACGGTCTTCATCGAATCCCAGTCATCAATCACCTGACCCACAAGCGCAAAGGCTTCTTCCGTACCGTCGCCGTCAAAATCATCCTGCAGGAAGGATGCGATCTCATTCTCAGCCGCACGGGTCTCTCTGATCAGGAGTTCCCTTAAGTCAGCCTGCGTCTCATCAGCGGCCTGCCCCGGTGTTGCGGACTCTTCCGTATTCTTCGTTTCATCCGCAGCAGTTTTAGTCTCTGCGACACTTTCTATTCTCTTTTTGATCTGATCAAGCTTCAGCTCTTCGTCCGCACCGGATCCTTTGCATCCGGTAAAGAGCAGACCCGCCATCAGGCAGAGTGTTGTCAGAAGGATTGTTTTTTTCATCG
>JAGCXZ010000214.1 GCA_017961065.1 Lachnospiraceae bacterium | reverse complement strand
TGACGATCACCGGCAGCGGTGAGATGGTCACGCCCGAAAGCTACATGTGGTCGGACTATAAGATCAATCATCTGGTCATTTCCGAGGGTATTACTTCGATCGCAGAAAACGCGTTTTATTCCAATTATGAGTTAAAGGGCGAGCTGACTCTGCCGCAAAGCCTTAAGACGATCGGCGAGTTTGCTTTCTACGGCTGCGAGAATCTGACGGGAGATCTGGTGATCCCGGATAGCGTGGAAACGGTTGGCGGCTATGCTTTTACCAGATGCTCGGGAATTACCGGCATCCATCTTCCCAAGTCGTTAAAATCAATCGGCGATGAAGCGTTTCAGGAAATGAGTAGCGCAAAGAGTGATCTGGTGCTGCCGGACGGCCTTGAGACCATAGGAAGAGCCGCTTTTCACTTATGCGAGAACCTGACGGGGGATCTTGTGCTGCCGGATTCAATTACCTCCATCGGACCGTATGCGTTTGACCAGTGCGGATTTGACGGGACGCTTACGCTCTCAAAGAGCCTCAGTGAGATCCCGATGGCAGCCTTTTCAAACTGTGAGAATCTGACCGGTGACCTCGTGATCCCCGCAGGCGTAAAGTCCATTGCGATGCATGCCTTCGTCAGGGACGGATTTAACGGTACGCTGACGCTCCCCGAAGGTCTTGAGACCATCGGAATTTATTCGTTTTCAGGCGATAACTTCAGCGGCGATCTGGTGATCCCGGACAGTGTGAAGCTGATCGAGGATTCCGCTTTCGCCCACTGCGAAGGCTTCACTTCGCTAACACTCCACGCAAGCATGCCCTACATCTGTCACGACGCTTTTGCAGGCTGCAAGGGAATGACCGGGGAATTAAAACTCCCGTCCGATACGCTCGTGATCGGAGATTACGCCTTTTCCGGAACAGCCTTTACGGGAGAACTGGTGCTCCCCGAACAGCTGATATCGATCGGAAACGGCAGCTTTGCAGACTGTGCGGGATTCACTTCGATCAGAAGTTTTCCCGAAACGCTTCAACATATCAAGTCAGGAGCCTTTGTCCGCTGTGCTTCGCTCTCCGGCGATCTGACGATCCCGGACAGTGTGACTTTCATCGGAGAAGATGCGTTCAGAACGTGTCCGAAGATTGGGAAAGTCACATTCGGCAAGGAGGTCTGCAGCATCGGAGAGGCGGCCTTCTGGGAGTGTGATTCCCTTAAGAGCGCGGAATTTACGGGAGAGATCCCGGACTACTCCGGGTCGGAGGAAAAGTACCCGAGCTTCCCGGCAGGGTGTGATGTCTCATCCCCCGATGCTGCCGTAAAGCTTTCTGAAGTCTGGAAGAAAAAGGCAGCAGAACCCGTTCCGGGAAAAGAGAAGGCATCCGACGGCGATGAAGCGCGTGACGAACCTTACTACTGGACATCGGCGCTTACCGGATTTGATTATACCGGAGCCGGCGCTTATGCGGATGTTGTTCTGCTGTTTGATGATACGACACTTCAGGTTAAGATCAACGGCCGTGAGCTTCTGACGGTTCCCTATTTTGCCGATCCGAACGCAGACGCGGGAGAGCAGAAAGTCGCAACCGACGGCTTCTTCTGCCGCGGCGGATGGATCACGGAACTTGGCTATGAAACCGGCTATGACAATGAAGACATTCTGCGTGCCACAATGGTCAAAGAAGACGGGTCCAAAGAAGAGGTGATCTTCCACACCCATTCCGAGGAATGCCTGTATATTCCGGCACTTCAGTAGCATATTGAAGTCCTGTCAGGTGCGCGCTATAATTGAGACAAAATAAGTCAGAAAATAGAAGATCGCAGCCGGCCGGAATGCAAAAACGGCATAGTGTGGGAGGAGAGTAAAGCAGATGAAAAACTGGAAAACCTGGAAGATCATTCTGTTTACTGCGATGTGTATCTGCCTGAATATTGGCGGCAAACTGGTGTCCGTCAAGCTGGGACTGCCTTTGTGGGCCGACTCATTCGGCACGGCGTTGTGCGCGTATTTCGGAGGTCCCGTGTGCGGTGCGCTGGTGGGGCTTACGGGGAACCTTGCCTACAGCGTTGTCAACAACCTCTCGGCTGCTTATTCCATTACAAGCATCGCGCTTGGCATTATTGTCGGGATCGCGGTGCAAAAGAACTGGTTCGACCGGTTCTACGGATTCATGAAGGCAGCATCCATGGCAATCTTTATCAGCCTTGCCATGTCCGTACCGGTAAATATGATCTTAAACGGCGGCTACACCGGAAATGTCTGGGGCGACGGTGTGGTCGATTATCTGACGAATCTGGAATGGCCCCACTATCTTTGCTGCATCCTGGGACAGCTGGCACTTGAATTTGCCGACAAGATGATCACGATCACGGCGGTATACCTGGTTGTCCTGATCCGCAGATTTTTCGGTAACAATGATGACGGGAAGAGAAAATCAAAACGGGGCGGTACAGTTGCTGCTGCCGTGATTTTCCTGTGTCTGACACTGGGACTTCCCGTATCGGCGCGTGCGGAGACGGCCGATACGGCAGCGGCGACCGATTACAACGATTATGTGCAGACGGTCTACAGCAGCAACAGCGGTCTGCCCTGCGGCGAGGCCAACGACATCGCGCAGACCAACGACGGTGTGCTCTGGATCGGAACCTATGCCGGATTGTACCGCTACAACGGGAGAGAGTTCCGCTGGGTGGACAATTTCGAATCCGTCAAAAACGTCAACTGCCTCTATGTGGATGAGGAAGGACGCCTCTGGATCGGTACGAATGACAACGGTCTGTCCATCGTGATCGGGGAAGAAGTGGTCAATGTGCTCGACCAGTCGAGCGGCCTGCCGTCCAATTCCGTGCGCTGTATCATCCGCGCTTCGGACGGCTGCTACTATGTCGGCACGACCGGCAGCATGCAGATGGTCGTGATGAACAACGGACTCAAAGCAGCCAATACGCTTTCCGAGATTAACTATGCGGACAGTATCACCGCCGATGAAATGGGTCATGTGGCAACGATTTCATCCGACGGGCGGCTGTTTCTCTTAAAGGGCGGAGAGATCCTAAGCACGCTGCAGCTGAACAGCGGGGACGAACTGTTTAACTGCTGCGCGTTTTCACCGGACGGAACGCTGATGGTCGGCACCTCCACCAATCATATCTACAGTTATGACGTATCCGAAGATGATTTCAGGCAGACTGACGTCATGATCTGCAAGAATGTCAGCTGCATCAACAACCTGAACCACTTAAGCGACGGAACCATGTTCATTTCAACCGACAGCGGCGTCTCCTACGTGGACAAGGGCGGCTATCACCGGATCAATACGAACGATTTCAACAATTCCATTGACAATATGCTCTATGACTACCAGGGCAACCTCTGGTTTACTTCCTCCAGACTCGGACTCCTCCGGATGGCAAAATCACCGTTCAAGGATGTGTACGGGTCGATCGGCATGGAACGCCAGGTGGTTAACGCCATTGTGTTCTGGCAGAACAGCTATTACATCGGTACCGACAACGGACTGGATGTCGTGGACAAAAGCTGTACCGTTCAGTCCAAGAACAGGCTGACCGGCGAGCTTTCCGGCAAAAGGATCCGCTGCATGTATGTGGATCAGAACGACCATCTGTGGGTATGCACGTACGGAAGCGGGCTGCTTGAGTATGCACCGGACGGTGAGTCCTGGGAATACAATGCGGAGAACGGCAGCTTCGGAAGCCGCGCGCGTATCGTCATGGGATTATCCGACGGAACGATCCTGGCAGCAGGCGATACCGGGATCAGCTACATTAAAGACCACAAGATCATCAATACCATCGGAAACGAAGACGGCCTGATCAATTCCATGATCCTGACGCTGACCGAGAGAAGCGACGGGACGATCCTGGCGGGCACGGACGGTGACGGCATGGCAGTGCTTAAGGACGGGGAAGTGATCGATATGCTCACCCGTGAAGACGGGCTCAGCAGCGGCGTCATCCTGCGTACGATCAAAGATCCGAAATCGGAGGGCGTGTTCATCGTTACCAGTAACAGCCTCTGCTATCTGGAGCCGGAAGGCAAGATCCGCGTGCTGGAGAAATTCCCGTATTTTAATAACTACGATATCTGGGTAAAGGACGAGGATACGCTCTTTGTCATGTCCAGTGCCGGCATCTATGTGGTGGAACGCGACCAGCTGGTAGAGGGTGGCGAAATGGCATGGGAGCTTCTGGATGCCAGGAGGGGCCTTGGAACATCCTTAACCGCCAACTCCTGGGATTATTACAACGGAAAAGGAGAACTGTTCTTATCCTGTGATACCGGCGTATATATCATTGATGTGGAAAAATACAACAGCGATGTCCGTTCCTACCGGATGCAGCTGGCTTCCGTACAGCTGGACGGTGTGATGCAGCCGCCCGCAAGAACGGGTCCGATCACGGTAGGCCGTGGCGTCAACCGTGTGGAGCTGTCTCCGGAGATCTTAAATTACACCATTCAGGAACCGAACGTCGGCTATTATCTGGAAGGCTTTGACCCGCAGTGGACGATCGTGCCGCAGAACAGCCTCAACAATATCAACTATGTCAATCTTCCGGCAGGGGATTACACGTTCCATCTGGCCATCATTGACAGTGCCGGCAAGCATGTTCTGGAGGAGCGTACCTTTGAACTGGTCAAGGAAGGTGAGATCTATGAGCAGCGCAGTTTCCGTACTTACATGCTCATACTTCTGGGCCTGTTTCTGATCTGGTTCACATGGCTTGTGGTACAGAGACAGTTGAACAGACAGCAGATCAAGCTGAATATGGCGAACGAGACGGTAATGGCGATCGCGAACGCAGTCGACCAAAAGGATGTGCGTACGCACCAGCACTCCATGCGTGTTGCGGAGTATTCGGTGCTGATCGCACAGGAGATGAACTGCTTCAAGTGGTGGCGCAGAAGAAAGGAACTTTCCAATCTGCGCAAAGCTGCCCAGATGCATGATATCGGTAAGATCGGTGTTCCGGACAGCGTTCTGAACAAGGTCGGACGCTTAACGGATGAAGAATATGCAAAAATGAAATCGCACGTGGTAAGCGGCGCGGAGATCCTGAAGGACTTCACGCTGGTGGAGCACGTTGTGGACGGTACCAGATACCATCACGAGCGCTATGACGGCAAAGGGTATCCGGACGGCTTGAAGGGCGAGGAGATCCCGATCTACGGCAGGATCATCGGTGTGGCGGATGCGTTTGATGCGATGACCTCAAACCGTGTTTACCGCAATCATATGGATACCGATTATGTCATGAACGAAATGAAGCGCGGCAGGGGCACGCAGTTTGATCCCAATGCGCTGGATGCGTTCTTCCGCCTGATCGACAAGGGCGACATCAATCTGGAAGAGATCTATGCGCAGAAGCGCGAAGAGATCAAGCATGCGGAGGATGAGGAAGCGCAGGCTGAACTCGCACGCCGTGTGGAAGAAGATAAGAAGATCCAGGAAGCCGAGATGCAAAAAGAACAGACCGGCGATTCCGAAGCGCAGAAAGGAGAAGAGGCATGAAACGGGTTTATATCGTAACAGTACTGACTTGTATTGCCATCCTCGGCGCGCTGATCGGCTGCTTAAAGGTCTTAAATCTTTCCGCCGGAAAAGATCACGTCAAGGTCGGGTTCATCTATGATAACGACGAGAGTACACCGTATACCTATAACTTTTCCCTGGCAAAGGATGCCGTGGAAAAGAAATACGGCGATAAGGCCGAGATCTTAACACGCAGCAACGTTCTGGATGATGATATGGAAGAGCCATTGAGAGAACTGGCCGACCAGGGCTGCGATATCATCTTTTTCAACGGTTACAGCGAGGAGGTGAGGAAGCTTGCCTCCGATTATCCGAACACCCAGTTCTGCCAGACTTCCTATATGGACATGAGCCACCAGAGCGTACCGCAAAACTATCATACCTTTAAGGGAGAGGCCTATCAGGGCAGGTACGTGAGCGGCGTAGCGGCAGGCTTAAAGATCAAGCAGATGATCGAAGAGGGAATCATCCCCGAGAATCAGGCTATCATGGGATTTGTGGCGGCATTCCCGACTTCGGAAGTCATCTCCGGTTACACGGCATTCTTGCTCGGGGCCCGCACGATGGTGCCCCAGACCACGCTTCGCGTGCGTTATACGCAGACCTGGAGCAGCTATGCGCAGGAAAAGAGTGCGGCGCAGAAGCTGATCGATGAAGGCTGCGTGGTCATTTCCCAGCATACCGATACCATCGGGCCCGCGATCGCCTGCGAGGAGGCGGTACAGGACAAGCCGATCTGCTTCGTCGGCTACAACCAGAGTATGTCAGAGGTTGCTCCCGCAACCTCCCTGATCACTTCCAGGATCTGCTGGGAGCCGTATGTACTTGCGGCTGTGGATGCGGTCATGAAGGATAAAAAGATCGAATCCGTCGTTACGGGACATATCCACGGAACGGACGTTTCCGCGGGATTTGAAAAAGGATGGGTTGAGATGACAGATTTAAATCAGCAGATCGCCGCGAGCGGAACGCAGGCCGTTATGGACAGTGTCATCAAGCAGTTCATGACCGGCAAGGTTGATTTTGTCTTCAAGGGGGATTATAACGGTGTGAATCCGGACGATCCGTCCGACACCATCTATTTAAAGCGCGGCTATATCGAGAACGAGAACACCTCGTACCCGCTCTTCCACTATATCCTTTCGGATATCATTACGATCGAGGAATGAAAATCAAACACTTCAGAGAGGACGCTCCTTTTGCGGGCGTCCTTTTTTGGTGAAAAGAAGCAAAGCGCTGCCGATCAGAAGCACGATCACACTGAACAGGGAGCCTTCCACGCCAAAATCGGCGCTGTAAAAGAAACTGTCCGCAGCGTTTGCGGCATCCGGTTTGCAGATCGAAAAATCAAAGACGAGTCCGCTGTTTGGGAGACCGAAGATGATGTTCTGGGTATAATTCCACATCGCATGCGCTGCAATGGCGGCAAGGAGTGAGTCAAAACGGTACACGATCACGGCAAAGAACAGTCCGCCCATAAAGACGCCTGCAACCGCAAGAGGCGAGACACCGGGATTCATCAGATGGCCCATAGAAAAGAGCAGAGAAGAGCAGACGATCGCAACGGCCGGGTTTTTGTAGCCTTTGCGGATACAGCGGTACAAAAAGCCGCGGAAGGCGAATTCCTCCGCGCCGGCCTGTACCAGAACAGCCGCAAGCATCAGGAGGAGCGCCGGAAGTTTAAAGGCATCAAATGTCAGGATGATGTCTTTATGCAGGGCGGCAAAAAGGATACAGATGCCGTTTGCGGCAAATCCGATCAAAGCGCCTGTCAGGAACTTTCCCAAGGACTTCGCCTTAAACTCTGCCAGAAACGAGAGCGGAATGAACCGGTATCTCGTTACGATCACACAGAACAGAACGTATGTGATCCACATCACGATAAACGAAAAGTAGAAAGCCGCGGTATGGCTAAGCGCAGTATCCGGAACATGCGGATCCAGCAGATTATAGAATGTTAAGGATTGAAGCACGGAATTTGCCATGTAGAGGGAGACAAGGATCACAATGATCGTGATCAGGGAATCCATCCAGGTAAAATCATCCGTGTGTATTTTTTGAAAAAACGCTTTCATATCCGGCAGTCCTTTCACAGGAGTCTTTCTTTACTATGCTGCGGTGAAAGTTTATCATATTATCAGGATGCTGACAATCGATCATTTAAACGGGTAAAGCGATGAGACAGCGCACGTTGCATGAATATCTGACGGAAACATACGGAAGGAAGCTCTACAAGGTTTCGATCAACGCAGGACTGTCCTGCCCGAACAGGGACGGGACGCTTGGGGAGAGAGGCTGTATCTTCTGCTCGGGAAGCGGCTCGGGTGATTTTGCGGAAGACCCGCAGCTATCCGTTACCGAACAGATCGATCGCGGCAAGGAGCGGATCGGGGATAAACTTCCCAAAGGAGATCCTGCCTTGATCGCTTATTTTCAGGCCTTTACGAATACCTATGCGCCGGTTGACAGGCTCAGGAAGCTGTATACGGAAGCACTGGAACATCCGGAGGTGAAGATCCTATCGATCGCGACAAGACCCGACTGCCTGGCAGAAGACGTGCTTGATCTTTTATCGGAACTGAACCGGATCAAGCCGGTCTGGGTCGAACTGGGCCTTCAGACGATCCATGAGAAAACGGCCGCATACATCCGGCGCGGCTATCCGCTAAACGTTTATGATGAGGCGGTACGGAACCTGAAGGCGCGGGGCATAGAGACGATCGTGCATGTGATTCTGGGACTACCCGGTGAGACGGAAGAAGAGATGCTTGAAACGGTGCGCTATGTCGGTGAGAGCGGCGTATCCGGCATTAAACTCCAGCTCCTGCATGTCTTAAAAGGCACGGATCTTGCCGATGATTATCTGGCAGGGAAATTCGCCTGTTTATCGCTTGAAACCTATACAGAACTGGTCAGAAAAGCGCTTGATGTTCTGCCGGATGACATCGTGATCCACAGGATGACGGGGGACGGAGATAAGAAGCTTCTCATCGCTCCGCTATGGAGCGCCAATAAGAAGAAAGTGATCAATACACTCCATCATGCGTTAAAATAACAGATTTTGCTGTATTTATGCGCTTAAAGTGGTATAATAGTCTAATACAGAACAAATAGTAAACAACAGGGGGAACGATCGATCATGCCGCAGGGAATCGACCTGACAGCCGTGTTTATCGCCGATTACGCCGGAGTCCTTTTGCTGGTGCTTATTTTGCTGGCCAGAGGCTGGCAGCTTCCCGGGCGCAAGGAGGAAGGACGCATCCTGCTGATCCTGATCCTGGCGTCGATGTTTGACT
This sequence comes from Lachnospiraceae bacterium, assembly GCA_017961065.1. Taxonomy (GTDB): domain Bacteria; phylum Bacillota; class Clostridia; order Lachnospirales; family Lachnospiraceae; genus UBA2868. The sequence goes on along the minus strand of JAGCXZ010000214.1, from coordinate 3,023 downwards.
GCCTGATCGACCCGTTTGTTTTTGCCGTGGACGGGAAGCCCGGACGCTTAAACGTGTTGATCGCGTTCTTCGGGAACTCCTTCCTGTTCCTCTATAACCTGATCGTCGGCACAGGTGTGCTTGCCCTGATCGTCAAACACATCCGGCAGGAGATCTCCAAGTTCCAGTATGTGACGGTATGGATCCTGACCATTCTGGAGACGGTCCTGCTTGTCATCAACGTCTTTAAACCCATCGTATTTTCTCTGGATGAAAACAACGTCTATAAACGCGGTCCGCTCTATTTCGTATATATCGCGGCGGCGTTTGTTCTGCTTGTATACTGCTTTATCGTTTATTTAAAGGCGCGGCGCAAAGTCGGATCCCTGCGTTATTTTCCCGTATGGGAATTCATCCTTCCGATCGTTATCGGTGTTACGATCCAGACGATGTTCTACGGGATCTCGGTACAGCCGGTGTGCTTTGCCCTGGCGTTCTGCAGCATCGTGATCAACCTGCAGAAAGAGTACCTCTATATCGATAAACTGACCGGCGTTTACAACCGGTACGAGCTCGACAAGCTCATCCGTTACTACATGAACCGCAAGAAAAAGCAGTTTACCGCCATCATGCTCGACCTGAATGGATTCAAGTCGATCAATGACAATCATTCCCACATGGAAGGCGATGAGGCCCGGCGGGCCATGGCGGATATCTTCAAGAAGGTAAGCGCGGATTCCGGAGACGTTATCCGCTTTGCAGGCGATGAATTCGTCATGATCCTGCACTCCTACGGGGAGAATGCAGTGGATACGTACCGGGGCATGATCCAGGATGCGATCGATGCCTATAATGCTTCATCCGGTAAGCCGTACTGTCTGTCTGCGGCGATCGGCGGTGTGCAGTTCGACATCGATGACGGCTATGATTTTATCGACCGGATCGACAGGCTGATGTACGAAGACAAGAAAGAGTTTTATAAAAATCACGACAGGCGAAGCGTAGGCGACGCGGAAACGAGGTAATCCCATGATCTATTTTGACGATCTGCCGCTGGATAAGGAAATCCTGAAGGCCTTAGGGGAATTGTCGATCAACTATGTGTTCCAGCCGATCTTTCTTGCGGACGGCAAGACGATCTTTGCGCGCGAAGCGCTGATGCGTCCGACGCAGATGACCGTCATGGAACTGATCGAGGAATACACGAAGCGGGATAAGCTTCATGTGCTTGAGGTTGCCACGTTTTTCGGCGCAATGCAGGAGTATCAGCTCAGAGGCTACGAATGCAGGATCTGCATGAATTCGTTCCCGTCGGAGTACTTTACGATAGAAGAGAGCCTGGCATTCGACGATTACTACGGCCGGCTGACGGGCCTTGGGATCATTGAGATCCTGGAATACCCCTATATCTCGGAAGAAGCCGTTGCACGCAAGAGGATCGCCACGTCAGCGCAGGATCTGTGGATCTCCATTGATGATTTCGGCACCGGGATCAACAACATGGATGTCGTGAACATGTATGACACAAAGATCGTCAAACTCGACCGCCATCTGATCTCGGGGATCGATCATCTGCCCGAGAAGCAGGAGAACGTCAAAAACCTGCTCCGGATTTTTCACGACAAAGGCATTCTCGTGGTCGCGGAAGGTGTGGAAGAAAAAGAGGAATTCGAGTATCTGGTCGGCTTAGGCGTCGACCTGTTCCAGGGCTACTATCTGGCCCGCCCGGCATAAAAGGAAAGGAAAAGATCATGTACGAAGGAGCAGCACAGAAACTGTCCGAGCAGGAACTCTTTCACATATCGGGAGGTATGGGAGTAGGCAGCAGGGAGGACGCGCAGACCGCTTTAAAATGCGCGGACTGTCAGACGCCGCTGACCTGGACCCTGCAAGGATATAAATGCCACGAATGCGGCGCCGTATTTGACCGGTACGGGAAACAGATCAACAAGCGGAATCAGGATCTGAAATAGCATATGGACACAACGGATTATAAACAAAAAGTAACGGCGGATCCGTCCGGATTCGTCCTGCTCTCGGATCACATCCCGGGTATCGTACAGGAGATCCGGTATTATTCCACTTACAATTTCATCGGAGACAGGATCGACGGCTATGAAGAGCCATGTGCGATCCTGACGCTGGAGGCGGCAAGGGCATTGAAGAGCGTCAGCAATGAGGTCAATGCGATGGGATTCCGCTTGAAGGTTTTTGATGCCTACCGGCCCGCGTGTGCGGTCCGGCATTTCGTACTGTGGGGGATCGAAGACCTGGACCTGCGGATGAAGCCGTACTTCTATCCGGATCTGGAAAAACACGAGCTCTTTGAGCAGGGATATATCGCATCGCAATCCGGACACAGCAGGGGAAGCACCGTCGACCTTACGCTCCTGGATATGAAGACCGGAAAGGAAGTGGACATGGGAAGCCCGTTTGACCTGTTCAGCCCGCTCTCGCATCCCGACAGCCGTGAGGTCACAAACGAGCAGTATGACAACCGCATGCTGCTGCAAAAGGTCATGGTGCGCAACGGTTTTATGCCGATCGATTGTGAGTGGTGGCACTTCACGCTCAGGGACGAACCCTTCCCGGATGTTTATTTTGAATTTCCCGTATCCGCATCCTATCTGAAACGTTAGGTTCCGGGCGCCGACCGGCGGTCGAAAACTTGAGAAAAGTTTTGGCTGACAAATTCTTTTTGGTGTGTAAAATCATCCCCTGTCATGTTATAATGAATGAGGAGAAGCGATGCCGGGCTTGCATAAGCGGTTTGGCAGACGTTTCCGATTGTGGGAGGGGAGCATATGAGTAATCAGGACAAAAGAGCGGTTGAATCCATGTGCAGGTGCGGACTTGATTTCGACGGAGTCTGTGCCTGTTTTTCTTCTTTTCCGAAGGAGGACATTCTGGAGATCTACAATCGGATCCAGAAATTCCTGCCCCGCAGAAAAGAAAGTAAGACCAAGAGGGACCGCTCATAGGCAGTGACTGTTTCATGAAGAAGATCTTACTGACAAATGATGATGGAATCGCTTCGGACGGTC
>JAGCXZ010000020.1 GCA_017961065.1 Lachnospiraceae bacterium | reverse complement strand
GGCAGAGCTTGCGACGGACCGCGTGACCCTGGATCCCGTTATCTATCATGCGGTATGCAGCATGGAAGAAAAGAAAGGCTGCAGGTATGACACGGTCATCACGATGCAGGCGACGTCTCCCACCCTGCAGTGGGAAACGGTAAAGAACGCGATCGAATTCTTTGAGAAGGGTGGTTTCGATACCGTGATCTCCGCGATGAACAAACCGCATCTGTCCTGGGGCGTTGTGGACGGCAAGATCACAAAGAACTACGAAAAGCGACTGAACTCGCAGGAACTCCCGCCCAATTATCTGGAGACGGGCGGTTTCCTGATCACGCGCAGGGACTGCGTGACGGAAAACAGCCGGATCGGCGAAAACATCAACATCTTCGAGATCGCAGAAGAGGAAGCCATCGATATCGACACCTATTCCGACTGGGTGCTCTGCGAAAACATCCTGCGGCGCAAGAAGATCGTATTCCGGACGGTCGGCAAGATGAAACTCGGCATGGGGCATATCTACCGTTGCCTGACGCTTGCCTATAAACTGACGGGACACGAGATCCTTTTTGTGGCGGATGCGGAAAGCGATCTGGGGATCGCGAGGATCCGGGAAGCCAATTTCCCGATCCGCGAAGTCAGGGACGAGAAGGAATTTGAACAGCTTCTGGATGAGGTCCGTCCGGACAGTCTGGTCAACGATATCCTGGATACGACGGAAGAATATATGACCATGGTCATCCGGTACTGCAAGAGAGTGGTCAACTTCGAAGACGTAGGGTCCGGCGCGAAGTATGCGGACGCCGTGATCAACGCGCTGTATGAGAAGGGCGAGAAGCTGCATAACGAATATTACGGATCCAAGTATTTCTGCATCCGGGACGAATTTCTGGAGGAGCATCCCAAGGAGTTTTCCGAGACCGTGGAGAACATCCTGGTGATCTTCGGCGGCGCCGATCCTTCGGATCTGACCGGAAGACTGTATGAGATCTGCAAGGTGCTGCACGGAAAACATCCGCAGATCAACTTCCATTTTCTGCTCGGATTTGCCTATCCGCATAAGGACAAGGTGGTCACCGATGAAGAGAACAGGATCTATGTCCACAATGATGTGAAGCGCGTAAGCGCCTATATGAACAAGATGGACCTGGCGATCACGTCACAGGGCCGGACGGTATACGAACTGGCCAGCATGGGCGTGCCTGCGATCGTTATGGCGCAGAATGAGCGCGAGGCGGAGCATGTATTTGCCGGGATCCAGAACGGATTCATCAACCTCGGGATCGGATCGGAGCAGGACGCGTTGACGATCATCTCCACGATCCGCTGGCTGATCGCGACACCCAAGGTCCGTCAGGAAATGCAGAAACTGCAGCTGAGCAAGGACTTTTCCAAAGGACAGGACCGTGTGATCAGGCTGATCCTAAGCGACCCTGATGATGAGGATTGAGCGCAATGCCCAGAATGACAGACGATTACGATGAAATGATAGATGATTATGAGGAAATGGAACAGCTGGACATTTCCAAGGTTTCCCTTTCCCATAATATCCGAAACGAGTATATCGGGCAGGGGACGAAAGATGACCGGAAACGCCCGGTCTTTTCGCGTGAGGCAAACAAGGTGTTCTCTTCCATGGACTACATGAATGAGAACAAGAGAGTCCTGTTCATCAATACCGTGGCAACCGGCGGCAGTGTGGCCCGTATCATGACGGGGCTGTATCATGCGCTGGAGGATCACGGCTACGAGTGCCTGATCGCTTTCGGGCGCGGGGAACCGCCTGCGGACTGCAGATATTACCGGATCGGATCGGATACGGATGTATACATCCACGGCGGGTTAAGCCGCCTGACCGACCGCCAGGGCTTCTATTCCACCTCCGCGACCAAGGCGCTGATCCGCGTGATCGAGGACTTCAATCCCGATATCATCCATCTGCACAATATTCACGGTTACTACCTGAATGTGCGGGTGCTGTTTGATTACCTGCATGACAGAAAGCGGCGCGTGATCTGGACCCTGCATGACTGCTGGGCGTTTACCGGACACTGCTCGCATTTCGAATATATCGGCTGCCAGAAATGGCAGACCTGCTGTGATTCCTGTGAGCAGCTGAATGAGTATCCGCGCTCCATGGTCCTTGATAACTCCAGAAGGAACTATCTGGAGAAAAAGGTGCTGTTTACGGGACTGAAAAACATGACGATCGTGACGCCCTCCGAGTGGCTGGCGGATCGCGTGAGACAGTCCTTCCTCAAAGAGTATCCGCTGGTCGTGGTACCGACCGGCATCGACCTGGAGCAGTTCCGTCCCATGCAGGAAGTGCGCGAGAAGGGCAACCTGATCTTTGAACTGAAGCGGCGTCTGGGCCTGCGCGGCAAGACTGTCCTGCTCGGCGTGGCCAATCCCTGGCGGGAGCGTAAAGGTCTCACGCAGTTTGTGAACCTGTCCAAGATGATCGATGATCGGACGGCGATCGTTCTGCTTGGCCTGTCCGATGAGCAGCTCAACGAACTGCCGGATTCCATCATCGGCCTTGAGAAAACGGACAGTGTCGAAGAAATGGTCGCGATCTATTCAATGGCTGATATTTACGTCAATCTGACGCTGGAAGATACCTTCCCGACAACGAATCTGGAAGCGCTTGCCTGCGGCAAGCCCGTGATCACGTTCAAGGCAGGCGGCTCTCCGGAGAGCCTCGATGACACCTGCGGGATCGTGGTCGAGCGGAATTCCATCCAGGGTGTCGTTGCGGCGATCGACAAGATCAGGAGCAGCCGCGGGATCTGCTACACGCGTGAGATGTGTATGAGAAGGGCCGAATACTACAGCAAAGACTATCGTTTTATGGAGTATATCCAGGAAGTTTACGATATGCCCCGTTAACAGGGTGTCGCGATGAAGAGAACCGGATTTTTCCTGTTTTGCACGAAGTTCGAAAAATCAATAATCTTTCTGATGAAACTGCTTGTGTACGCCGCATGTTTTGCGACGTTCTTTTTACTGTTCTCGATCGACAACCGTGAGATCATCGGGCTGTCCAGAACGGCGGCCGTAACGCTCTCGACTTACGCGATCATCCTCCTGCTCTTAACGGGAATCTACGGACGGTTTGACGTAGGGATGCGCAAGAACAGGCAGATCGTTTTTTCCCTGATGCTGTCCCATCTGCTGACCGATCTTGTGACCTATCTGGAATTGACGATCATGAAGACCAACGAGGCCAACAATACGACATTCCGCCTGGAGAACTTAGGGATCCTCCTTGGCGTTATGGCATTGCAGACGCTGTTCATCATCCTGATGACGAGGATCGGCAACGCGTTTTACTTCTGGATCAACGGGGCAGAGAAGTGCCTGATCGTGACATCTGATGCGGAGGATGCCAAACGTGTGGCCTCCGCCCTGCGCGACTTCCGCAGGCGCTACCAGCTCCTGGACATCGTTTCCTACGAAGCGGAAGATCTGGAAGCCAAGATGCTCGAGGCGGATACGATCGTTCTCTACGAGGTTCCCGTGGATGTCCGTACGGGGATCGTCAGCTTCAGTTACCAGAACCTGAAAAACGTCTATTTCAATCCGCATATCCCGGATATTCTGGAGAAGAATTCCAAGTCCGTCACGGTGGATGACATCTCGTTTTTTGCTTCCCAGTTCCACATGATCACGTTTGAGCAGCGGATCATCAAACGCCTGATGGATATTACCATTTCGGCGCTCGGGCTGCTGCTTGTCAGCCCGCTGCTTCTTGGCGCGGCGATCGCGATCAAGAAAAACGACGGCGGCAAGGTGTTCTTCAAACAGAAGAGAGCTACGGTCCACGGCAGGGTCTTTGAGATCATCAAATTCCGGACGATGCGGGAGAACTCCGGCAATTATTCCGTGACGGAGCACGATGACCGCGTGACAAAGCCCGGCAGATTCCTGCGCAAGTACCGGATCGATGAGCTGCCGCAGCTGTTCAACATCCTGAAAGGGGATATGTCCCTGGTAGGTCCCAGACCGGAAATGCTTGAAAACGTGGAGGATTACACCAGGGAACTGCCGGAATTCAGATACAGGCTGCGCATGAAGGCAGGCCTTACCGGCTACGCGCAGATCATCGGAAAATACAATACGAGCTCCCGCGACAAACTGATGCTCGATCTCATGTACATCGAGAATTTCAGCATCTTAAAGGATATCCAGCTGCTGTTCCAGACGATCCTCGTGCTGTTTAAGGCGGAGGATTCCACGGAGGCGTTTCACGATGAAGATTAGCATTATCACGGTGGCTTTCAATGCCGCGGAAACGATCGCCCAGACGATCGAGTCCGTTCTGCATCAGACGAAGGCGCCGTATGAATACATCATTCAGGACGGATGCTCTGACGATGACACGGTTTCGATCGCGCAGGGATACGCGGATGATTTTGCCGCAGCGGGCATTGCCTATCATATCGTCTCGGAGAAGGATGAGGGCATCTATGATGCCATGAACAAAGGGATCGCCAAAGCAACGGGCGAGCTCATCGGCATGATCAACGCGGACGACTGGTACGAACCGACTGCCTTAGAGCGCGTGGACGAGGCCGCACGGGACGGAAACTGCGATCTGCTCTATGCCGATCTGCGGATGTGGAAGGATGAGACGCATTCCTTTATCAAGCACGCGAAAAACCGCAGGTATGCGACCAGCAGGGACTGGAATCACCCGACGACTTTCATCACGAAGGCCATGTATGAAAAGTACCGTTACCGGAATGAAACGATCCATGACGATTACGATCTGATCCTGCGGATGAAAAAGGATGGCGCCAGGATCCGGGTCATCCGTGAGGTGCTCGCGAATTTCAGGATGAACGGCATCAGTCATGAGCGGAGTCTTAAGTCGGCCATGCAGCGGGCAAAGATCAAGTACGGTATCTACAGACAGAACGGTTATGCCCCGTTTTACGCGATCGAGTGTTACGGCGTGGAACTGGCCAAACTGATCATCGGATAGGGAAAGATCATGAAAGTGAAGACACTCACCTTTTTTTCCAACTATTTCAACCATCACCAGAAGGCGCTGTGCGACGCGTGGTTTTCGCTTCTGGGCGATGGATTTACTTTTGTGGAGACAATGCCCATGGAGTCGTTCCGCGCCAATATGGGCTGGGGAGAGAGCGATCCGCCGTATCTGTTGCGCACCTACGAGAGCGCGGAAGCGGAAGAAAAAGCAAGGACGCTTGCCCTGCAGTCCGACCTGGTCGTGATGGGAACGGCACCGGAATACTATCTCGCCGGGAGGCTTAAGCAGAACAGGATCGTGTTCCGCTATTCGGAACGGCCGCTCAAGGAAGGTTTCATCAAGTTCTTTATCCCGCGGCTGACCGTAAAGTATCTGCGTCTTCATGTGAAGAACAGGAGGAAGCCGATCTATGTGCTCGGAGCCTCGGCCTTTACCTCCCTTGATTTTCATAAGATGTTCGGAAGTTATGAAAATAAATGCTACAAGTTCGGCTACTTCCCGGAACATATCCCGTATGAGGCGGACGAACTGATGCGTGACAAAGAGGAGAAGGCAGCAGGCGTCCCGACGATCCTCTGGATGGGACGGATGCTGAAACTCAAGCACCCCGAGCTGGTCGTGCGTGCGCTTGGCATGCTTAGGAGGGAAGGATATGATTTCCGCCTTCATATGGCAGGAGAGGGCGAAATGCGCGCTGAAACGGAGAGGCTGGCAAAGGAATGCGGGATCGGTGACGTGACCACGTTCAGTGATTTTTATAAACCGCGCGCGGCCAGAGATGTGATGGCGCAGTCGATGATCTATGTCATGACGAGCGACAAGCTCGAAGGATGGGGATCGGTCATCTATGAAGCGCAGAATGCGGGCTGTGCGCAGATCGCAAGCCATGCCTGCGGCGCAACGCCGTGGCTTGTTTCGGACGGGGAAACGGGACTGGTCTTTGAGAGCGGAAACGTTACGGATCTTGCCGGCCGGTTAAGGACCCTGCTGGATCACCCGGAACTGGTCAGAACGTACGGAATGAACGCCCTTAAGCAGATGCAGGATGCCTGGAATCCGGAGACTGCGGCAGAGCGCGTGCTGGAACTGTTTTCCTACATAGAGGAACGCTTATCGGCCATGACGGAGCAGGAGAAGCGTGCGTGCAACTACGCCGTGGAAGGATCTCCTTTTACGGACGGGCCGTGTTCAACCGCACCTTTCTTAAAGAATAACTGGATCAGATCGATACGATGAAGAATGACAGACCGTTTAAAATATTATATCTCATGGAATTTCCGATCGACCTTGCAGGCGGCGGGCAGATGTCCACGCAGACCCTGTGCGAGGGCCTGAACGGAGAGGAGTTCGAAACGGTAGCGGTATGCCCGCGGCTGCTGAAGAAGCATGCATCCGACTACCCGTTCGGGATCGTGACCTACCGGTCCGATGAGAACCGGGAAAAGAGCTCTTTCCTGCGGATCTTAAACTTCGTGAAACGGATCGGCTCGTTTTACCGGATCATCCGCAGACAGAAGCCGGACATCATCCATGTATCCATGTCGGAATCCCTGATCACGTTCGGATTCTTAAGATGTCTCGGGATCTTTCACAGGATCCCCTTTGTCTATACGGACAGGGGACTGGCTTACGGATACAGGAAGCATTCGAGGAAGTGCATCCTTGCGACGCTCCGCCATGCGGACCGCCTGATCACCACGACGCATTTCAATGAAGACCTCTGGCTTAAGACCGGCGTGAAAACGGATGTCACCGTCATTCACAATACGATCGGACGCGTATTTGCACACTACGATCCGACGGCCCATGCGCGGATCCGGGAGAAGTACGGGATCGGCGGTTCTGATTTTGTGATCGGATTTGCGGGGCGGATCTCCGAGGAGAAGGACTGGGATTTCGCGCCCGTTCTGACGGGAGCGCTGCATGATGCCGGTATCCCGTTCAAGGTCGCACTCGTGATCTCCGTATACGAGGAGCAGGATGAAGCGATCACCGCGCGGATCCGGGGTGCGACCGCGGATCAGATCGGAGAGGAGAATCTTCTCTATCTGCAGGATCTGACGCAGGATGAGATGGCGGACTACTACTACCTGCCGGATGTGTTTGTGATGACATCCATGTTCGAATCCTTCGGGAAAGCGGCGGTGGAAGCCATGAGCCGCAAGTGCGCGGTGCTCTCCACGAGTGTCGGCGGTCTGACCGAAGTGATCGGAAAAAGCGAGGATCTCTACACCAAGGATGATGTGGCCCGCTTTGTGAACCGGGTAAAACAGCTCAGGGAATCCCCTGACCTTCTTCAGGAAGAGAGGGAATATTTCTACCGGCGCTACCTTGACAACTTTACGCTGGAAACGCATCTGAACAGACACAGAGAACTGTACCGGGAAATCCTTACAAAACACCGGATGATCTGATATGGACGGAAACGAAAAGAAAACAAATCTGTTTACAAGTTTTTTGGAATACTTTTACGGCAATTTCGTCGTGCTGCTGCTGGGATTCATCTCCCTGCCGCTGATCACGCGTGTCATGTCGACGGATGAATACGGACGGACGGCCATGTTTACAAGCGCCGTATCCATTATCTACATCTTTGCCATTCTGGGCCTGGACCAGTCCTATATCCGTTATTTTTACAAAGAGGGCGTCAACAGGCGGAAACTGATGCGGCAGTGCCTGCTCTATCCCGTGATCCTGATCGTGCTGCTGGCCGGGGTCTACATCCTGTTTGCCGATACCTTCAACGGGTTCCTGTTTGAAAGGACCGGGTGGGATATTACGATCCTGGTGGTTGCCTATACGGTGATCTCGGTCTTTGAGCGGTTCGGCTTCCTGAACATCCGGATGGAGCAGAACGGCAGGCTGTACTCGAATCTCAATATCGTATCCAAGGTGCTCTATATCGCCTTTATCCTGCTCTTTGTCCGCCTGATCGGCGATGACTTCAGAGTGGTGCTCTACGCCATGACGCTGCCGCTCTTTATCGTTACGGTCACGGTATACCTGCGGTATCTGTTCATCAACAGGAAGAACCGGGCGGAAGATCACAGCCTGCAGAAAAAGGAACTGCTGCGCTACGGCATGCCTTTCATTCCGATGCTTCTGATGGAATGGCTGCTCTCCTCGATGGATAAATGGTCGATCAGAGTGCTCAACAATGATTTTGCCGAGACCGGGATCTATTCGTCCGCCATGCAGATCATGACGGTCCTGCTGACGTTTAAGATCACCTATGTGGCCTTCTGGTCTCCCGTTGCGATGGAAAAGTACGAAAAGGAGCCCGAAGAAGTCTGCAAGCCGTTCTTTGCGGATATGTTTCAGAAGGTGCAGTGTCTGTGCATGAGCGCAGCCTTTCTGTTGACGATCTTCCGCGGCGTGATCGTGCTGATCCTCGGGGAAAAGTACCGGGATGCGATCCGTGTGATCCCTTTCCTAAGCCTTATGCCGGTGCTGTCGATGCTGTTTGAGATGACAGGGCAGGGCTGCAAGTTCGTCGGCAAGGCCAAGTATTTCAATTATGCGTCTCTGGCGGCGATCATCTGCAACCTGATCGGCAATACGCTGCTCGTACCCAGACTCGGCGGAGTCGGCGCGGCGCTTGCCACGGCGGTGACCTATCTGGTTTACTTCCTGATCGGAACGTTCTTCTCCGTGAGATGCTATCCGGTGAAGTACCATCTGAACGTATTCTGGATATCGGTCGCGCTGTATATGGGCTATGCCGCCTATTCCACGTGGACGCGGCAGAGCATCCTGATCTCCGCGCTGCTTGGTGTACCCGTCCTGGCGCTCCATTGCATACTGAACCGTACGGTGTTATGCTCCCTTTGGAAGATGGCGCTTGCGGCACTGAAAAAGGTACGTAAAAAATGAAGCATATTCTGGTGATCGTAGCGGGAATCGCGGTTTATTTCCTGGTACGGCTGAAAAAAACATACAGAACGCAGATCCTGCTGGTCTTTCTCGGGGTACTTGCCTGCGTAAGCCTGGTGTTTACCTGCGTGAACATTGGCGGGACGGTTACCCTGACCGGTTCGAAGAACCAGCTGATCCATCAGCCCTCCTTTGTACGGGACGGCATCTATCCGGATACGATCCTGCCGCTGATGGTTGCGGGTAAGACGGTCTATACCAAAGACGATATCAAGCAATATGAATATGACATGAACGATCCGAGCGCGCCGTGGGAAGACCGGCTCTGGGACGTTCATTACGGGCATAACAGCAGAAACCTGCTTGCCGTGATGGGCGCAAAAACGGTAGCGGACGCGGGGCTGAACGATTGCAGGATACCGGATGAGATGCGGGAGAGGTTTACGGATCTCGGGTACGCCAATGATATGTACCGCTTTTCGTTTGCGGTCAATGACATTCCGTACGAATACGGCAATTTCTTTCATTACTATACCATCTATACGGTGGACGGGAATCCGGTGCACGTGTATCTGGCCGCAAAAGATGCGGACGCTTTTTTGCCCGGGAAAGAGAACGAACTGGTCGCGCTCTGGCAGAGAGATCGCTACTGCGAGGACCTGTATCTCATGGACCGTGAAACGTTTGATGAGGAGGTGGGCCGATGAATCCGGATCAGCTGCTTTCCTCGATCGCGGATGCGGTCGCCATGCCCTATTTCTTCCGCCAGGCAGCGGTCATTTTATGCCTGCTGCTGTACGGCTATGTGATCGTGAGCATGCTCTGCGCCCGGTGGGATCTTCTGCAGAAGATCCTGCTCGCGTATCCGGCAGGGCTTGGGCTCTTTGCCGTATCCTCCTATCTGGTCACGGTTACGGGGATTCCGTACAACGGCGTGTCCGCGGTGTGCGC
>JAGCXZ010000213.1 GCA_017961065.1 Lachnospiraceae bacterium | reverse complement strand
GCTTTTATAATTGCCGCAGCTTTCTTTGTCGAAAAAGGACGAAGCCATTTTGCAAGCAGAACTGCCATCAAAAGTAAAAGTAAAAAGATTAGTATACGGGCATAAGCGTTTGCAAAATACTCGAAATTCTCAGCAATATATCCCATCATAGACATTCCCTCCGGGCATTGTATGTTAGGAAGGCTTTAATTAAATCCTGATATTTTCCACGTGCTACAGGTATGCTTGCCCCCAGGAGCTGGACGTATTTGGAATCATAAGCCTTGACATACTTCAGATTGATAAGATATGCCCTGTGTATCCTAAAGAAACTGCTCCCGACCAGATGTTCAAGATCGGATATCTTACCGTAATACTCGATGACATCGCCTTCTTTCATGTGGAGTGCGATCTGGCGGTCGTATATTTCGGCATAGATTACACTGTCAAGCTCGATCTTCAGATTGGCGCCTCCGCTCTTAACGATAATGGTTCGCGCAGGTTCTGAAGTTTCCTGTTTTGTTGCAGATATGGTAGTTATATGCGCCATTACACTTTTTATGGCTCTTGTGGCGATTTCTATAAGTTTTTCCGGCTCAAACGGTTTGACTATGTACTGAAAAGCGCCTACGTCAAAAGCCTTAAAGACATACTCTTCAAGCGCTGTAACAAAGACAATAACAGTGTTCTTTCCGACTGCTCTCAACCGCCGTGCGGCTTCCATACCGTCAATTCCCGGCATCTGTATGTCGAGAAAGAGTATATCTGCGTCAAAGTCATCGTTTAAGATGCCGGAAGCATTGTCAAAGCACTTGACAACAGCTGCCGTCGTTATATTGCGGATACATTCAGAAATTTCATCCCGTATTGCCTTTTCGTCATCGCATATTGCAATGGTTATCGATTTTTCCATGTGATCACGCTCCTATGGACATAGTATATCTGTTATATCGGCTATTCGATCCGGCTTACAGCCGAAAATGATGTGAATCGCACTTTTTTTGATGTGAATTGCACTAAAAAGCAGGAGACCCTTAAGCCTCCTGCTTCAAATTTTAATGTTAGAACACTTTTCCTTCTCGCATATAATCGATTATGTTTTCGTGCAGAATTCCATTTCTTTTCTGGAGTAAATAATCGGTAGTCAATACATATTTCGGATAGTTATCAGCAATCATCTCCAAAGGTCTGTACTCTCGATCCTCAGTTTCTTTACTTAATGCAATCGTATATGCGACCTGCACGTAAGAATAATTCATCTCCCTGTTGCGTATGATAAAATCGCATTCCAATTTACCAATCCTACCGACGCTTACGGTACAATCCTGCGAGCAAGCATATATATAAAGCATGTTTTCGAGTGTAGGCCCATAGTTAACACGGTTATCGGTGTTTTCAGCATAATAGAAACCCAAATCGGCAAGATAATATTTTTTCTCACCGCTCAATGACTTCTTTGACTTTATGTCAAAGCGGTTGCATTCATATAATATCTTGGCATCAACCAATGCATTTATGTATCTTGAAACAGTGGCCTTTCCTATGCTCAGACCATTCTTTTTTAGTTCGGCACAAATACTGTTGATGCTGGTAGTTGCGCCAAAATTATTTACGACGTACCTGCGTACCAATTCAAATGTTTCTTTCTTATCTTGACGCGTTTACGTATGTCCTTGTCAAATATTTCCTTTATAACTCCCTGCACATACTTTATCTTATCAGCAGGATCATCCAGGAATAACGCCCTAGGGAATCCGCTCTCAAGTATATAATTTGTCAATTCAGCCTGAGGATTGGTATCAATGGGTTTCCCCAAGAATATTTTCATATCCTCATATTCACCAAAACTGAGCGGAAACATTTCAAACTCAAGATATCGGCCTGTCAGTTTAGTAACTAACTCGCCACTTAGCAAATATGAATTTGAACCCGTGATAAATATAGACCAATCGCCGTCTGTTCTGTATCCGTTTATAACTTCCTCAAATCCCTTCACATTTTGGATTTTATCTGGAAAATCTCAAGTTAACGTTACCACTTTTGCGATTTTGATAATTTCGGTAACGTTAACGGCCATTTAACGTGTGGGCTCAATCCCACGATATACCTCCATTTCTTTGGGCTCCCAAGAAAAAGCGGTGCCGGAACCCCCTTTCTATCAGTGTTTTTTGAACTTACATTGTTCAAGTCCCATCTTCCGCATAGGCACCGTAAATCCCCGGACAAAACGTCCGGGGATTTTTGTTGCCTATGTGGGCCGGACCTTGAACGGGTTCAAGGTCTCGACCCACATAAAGTGGGTCTCGGTCGGCGCAATACCGACGTCCACCGGACGTCGTGCGCCCCATCTTCCGTAGATGAAGAAGCGGCAGCTTCTTTATCCGGCGAATGTTGCGAGATGAGCAAGAGCGAAGCTCTGCGAATCCAACGGGTTCAAGGTCTCGACCCACATAAAGTGCACCTGGTTCTTCTTAGAGAATGTTCTTCAGAACGATGCTCTTGGTATGCGTCATCTCGTTAAAGGTTGACATAACACCCTCTGTGCCGATACCGGAATGCTTGTAGCCGCCGAAAGGCATCTCGAAGCTGCGGAAGAAGCTGGCGCCGTTGATCACGGCACCGCCGCATTCGAGGGCATTGGCTACTCTGGCCGCTGTCTTCATATTCTCGGAGAATACGCAGCCGCACAGACCGAACTTGGAAGCGTTAGCGATCTTAACGGCTTCTTCTTCGGTGTCAAACGCGATGATGGGAACGACAGGTCCGAAGATCTCCATGTCTTTTGCAACATCAGCGCTTGCAGGAACATCCGTGATCACCGTAGGATCATAGAATGCACCGTTTCTCTTGCCGCCGAGCAGGATCCTGCCGCCCTGCTGAACAGTCAGATTTACCTGTTCTTCAACTGTGATGGCAGCTTTCTCGCTGATCAGGCAGCCCATCTGCGCCTCGTCCGTAGATGGATCGGCACGGTTGATCTTTGTGATCTTTTCGATGGCCTTTTTGGCAAATTCATCCACGCGGGATCTGTGAACCAAAAAGCGTTTGGACGCGCAGCAAACCTGACCGGTATTGTACATGCGGCCCCAGATGAGTTCGTCTGTTGCAAGATCCACATCGGCATCTTCCATAACGATGAAGGCATCGTTGCCGCCAAGTTCAAGTGCTACGTGCGTCAGGTTCTTTGCACAGCTTACAGCCGTTTCGATCCCGACTTCCGTGGATCCGGTCAGCGTTACAAGATGTACATCCGGATTTGCGGTCAGCTCGACACCTGCTACGGAGCCTCTGCCTGTGATGATCTCAATCGCACCGGGCGTCACGCCTGCCTCGTTCATAAGGTGAGACAGTTTGCAGAGCGTCAGCGGGTTGTCGGTCGAAGGTTTAACGATACAGCTGTTGCCCGTAAGCAGAGCAGGAGCAACTTTCTGATCGAAAAGGTCGCAGGGGAAGTTGAACGGGATGATAGCCGCAACAACGCCCAGGGGTTCCTTTTTGATCACAAGGATCGTCTTGTCCTGACCGGCTTCCATTCCTTCGGGGATCGTCTGTCCGTAGAAGTGTTTTGCTCTTTCGGAAAAAGCCTTGAACGCGATGGGAATGTTCCCGATCTCGGCTCTTGCCTCGCTGATGCATTTTCCGGTCTCATCGGAAAGCGTGCGGGCCAAATCCTCCTTATCCCTTTCCACGAGGGCAATGAATTTATACATGATCTCAACGCGCTCATATACAGGGATCTGTGCCCATTTCTTCTGGGCTTCCTTTGCGCAGGATACTGCTTTTGCCACGTCTTCGGGTGTGGCTGACGGGATCGTGTCAACAAGTTTCCCGTTTGCGGGATTGATGACATCGATGGTCTTTCCGTCGGATGCATCGACAGCCTTGCCGCCAATTAACATTTTCATGGTGTTTCCTCCTGTTTGTCGAATATGGTCGTTATCTTATTCATAGAATCCCGTGAAGCTGAGCATCAGGCCGCCGCAGGTATTCTCGCCGTCTCTTTCGAATCCGTATTCACCGAAAGTGAATTCGCAGAGGAAAGGAACGTCGCCGGCCGCTGCTTTGAGCTGTGCGGCAACCTCGCCGATCCTGTCGCCGATGCCGGCTCTTCTGCCGCCGCAGTGTACCAGATGGAATGCAAGCGGTTTGCCGGGCATTTTGTCGATCAGGGCCTTCAGCGTCTTGCCGGTGGAGTCGATCAGTTCATCCACGGTAGCTTCCATACGGATGACTACGGTCTTCTCGGAAAGAACATTACCGACATTTATGGAACCGTCATCATTGCCGTTCATGGGGTGACGGATGGCGATGAGTTTGCCGAGACGGTCCTTGACACCGAGAGGAGAGGTGATGGTGGTCACAAGAAGATTTCCGCCTGTAACGGCTTCCTTGTCGAGATTTCTCCAGGAAGCGTATTTTTCCGCAGCGGGAACACCGTCGATCTCTGCAAGTGTGCGTTCGCCGTTGAGCTTTGTGATCACGCCGTAATCGCCTGTCTCACGGTATGCACCCGTGAAGAGGTTAGCGATCTTGGCACCGCCC
Source organism: Lachnospiraceae bacterium (assembly GCA_017961065.1). Taxonomy (GTDB): domain Bacteria; phylum Bacillota; class Clostridia; order Lachnospirales; family Lachnospiraceae; genus UBA2868. Next base: position 1,973 of record JAGCXZ010000213.1, on the reverse strand, counting down.
CAGAAGAATGCGGCCACGCAGCCGTCTGCGAAGTTCTGTCCGTCTCCGTAGAGAACCCACTCGCCGGCGATGGAATTATCTGCGGCACTTCCGCCGAAGAACGGCTTTCTTCCGATCACTTTTGTGATGCCTTCGAGGTATTTTTCCTCTTCGGCAGGGGATGCTGCCATATAGAAATAGCAGGGAGCACAGGTCTTTCCGGATGCTTCCATTGCTTTCTTTGCAAGCGCCTCGCCTTTTGCGACCGAGCATCCGTCCTTGGGAGCTGCTACGACACTGACCGTCATATCATCGTCCTTCAGAGCGAGGATCCCGACGAAAGGCTTGTCACCTCCGATATAGCCTTCCGGTGTGATGACACCTGTAAAACTGGTGTTTCCGAAAACGGGCACTCCGCCCAGTTCGCCGGAAATGGCTTTCACAACCGCAGGAACGTCATAGGCGCAGCTCATGTAAACAAAAGCGGCCTTGAGGCCTTCGGTTTTGACTGCAGAAGCCGCTTCCTTGCCTGCAAGGGCGGCGTCCGCATTGACACTGGAACCAACGTAAGCTTTGAACATTCTAGAATCTCCTTTCCTGTCAGAAATGACAATCTGAACTTTTGTGACTTGCAAATATGATTATCTCACCATTGTACACTTTACACAATAGCTGACAGGAAAAAAGTAAAAAAATATGAAAATTGCACAGAAAAGAGATGCGAAAATGATCCTATCGCGCGTCTATATGTGCGCCGGTGAAGCTGACCACGGCGATCAGGCGGTCCAGATCATCATAGACATTCACTTCATAGAAGCAGTTGTTTTTGCCGTCCTTTAGAAGGTCTGCTTCGGCATAGAGTACGCTGCCGCGGGAAGCGGAAAGAAATACGGCGTTACCGTTGATGCTGACGCAGGCTTTTTCATGGTCGAAATTGGACGCGACCGCGAACGCGAAATCCGCAAGCGTATAGATAGCGCCGCCCATGACGCTGCCGTAGGCGTTTCTGTGTTGGTCTGTGATTTTCATGCTACATTTGGCATGGTTCGGTGCGACCTCTTCAACCACTGCGCCGGTCTGCTCCGTCGCGAACCGGTCTTTTGCAAACATTTCTCTTGCCTGTTCCAGTTTATCCATTTTACCTTCCTTTCCGGGCGTTACAGCCGCTAAGACCATCTTATCGTTCCCCGGATCAAAAAGCAATCATAAAGGCTTATAACATACTTCTCCGTCCCGGTCAGACCTGATGTAGATCGTTCCCTCTAAAAGAGGAGAACCGTCAACGGTCAGGCCGGCGGATTCCGCGTTAAAATCGCCGTGATAGTCCCTGCCGATCTCCTTCATGACATAAACATAGGTGATGTGATTGTTTTTGGATAAAGAGCAGATATAGTTATACAGATTTCCTTCTTCCACGGCCGGGACATTGGCCACAACGGTTACCGGCTGCGGTACCAGTTCAAGGGTGAAGCACTGCAGCTCATCCAGCCAGCCATTCGCGACAAGCATCAGCCGGTGGTCCTCATCATACGGCAGATGCAGGTCACTTAACCCGCTGTCTTCGAGTTCGCGCAGCGCATAATCCCGGAAGGGTTTGTAGTTCTTCTCATAATATGTCCGGTAGTTTGCGGGAATCATATAAGTGAAGATCGAGCGGTAGGGCAGCATAAGGACAAAAAGCAGACAGAACAGGATGACAGGATTCCACCTCCTGACCGCCCGGTAGGACGCTGTATCATCCCATAAAGAGCAGGAGAAGTAATAGAACACACCTGCCAGATACTGACAGATATACCGGTCAAATTCCAGCAACCCGCTTGCCTCCCAGTCATCGAATACAAACAGGTACATATAAAGATGCGCCAGACAGAATATGACCAGTCCGATCATTAACAGGAAATGAAACCGGCGGAAATACTTCCGATCATCCTCTGCAAGGATCCGCTTCCGGATCAGATAAACGCCAAGAATGCAGCAAAGTATAAGAAAAGCCG
>JAGCXZ010000212.1 GCA_017961065.1 Lachnospiraceae bacterium | reverse complement strand
TGCCCGTAAGGGCATGGCGCAAAACTTAAAGCGCGCTGTCCCGCTCCTCGCCGGAAACAGGACTATCCTTGCGGCCGCATCTGCGGACGCAGAGCAGAGTGATGATGACCGCGGCTGCGAAACACAGCACACCGACCAGTACATATCCGCCCACGGAATCCGAAAGCAGGAAGGAGCCGTATACGGAATACATCTCGTCTATGCCGGTGATCCGGTCCATGTTCATGAACGACAATACGAGCAACAGTCCGACAACAGCGGTCGCTGCAGTCAGTTCTACGATCTTTTTGCGCTTATGATCACGGATGAGTACGTTTTTTCTGCGAGTGATCTCACTTAACGCACTGTCATTATCATACTTCATATAAAACTCCTCCTTCCCCCAATTATCCGCATCCCCCGAAATACGTTTTCACCCATTAGTACCCTATGGGAAGCAGATTACTCACCTGCGCGAAAATATTTTTTTAATTACTTGATTGCAAAACTAACTTCGGGATGGCCCCTTTCAGAAGTAGCTTTGCAAGACTAACTTCTAGTTTGGCCTGTTTTAAGCTATTATCAGGCTGTTTTTTCTCGCAAAACTGCCTATAATAAATCCAGATGCAGTGGTTTTTTGAGTATGCGAAACAGATGCCTGAAATTAGCGTTGCAAGAGTAACTTCGGGCATACGAATGGTTCCGTATCCTTTTCGTATCCTCCTGCCTGAATATTTATTTCAGCAGCTCAGGCTTCAGACACACGTCATCGGCCTTGATGATGTGTTGTCCAAGCTTCTCCACTGTATCATTTCCAAAGTGCTGCAAGGTCAGTTCAATGGGGCTTTTCCCCCGGAGGCTCGGCCTTGCTGTGCTGTTGATATGGCTCATCATAAGATCCACCTTCTCCTGGGTCAGGTCATCAAACGATGTTCCCTGCGGCAGTATATAGCGGATGTACTCATGATTCTTCTCAATCTCACCTTTCTGTTCCGAATGCCTTGGATCACAATAATAAAGTTTCGTTCTCCGCTTTCCGTCACGACCACATTCGAACAGATCCGGATCCGCAAATTCTGTCCCATTGTCCGTCAGCACAATCGGAAAGAGGGTTTTGAACAATTCAGTACCCAATCTTTCTTCCAGAACATCAAATGTGTTAACAGTTCCCTGCATCTCCTTGCTATCCAAAAGGAAGGCGACCATCAGTTTTTCATTACGCCAATAGAGTGTCTGTAGTACTTTTCCTCCTTTTGTTCCGATCACAGTATCCATCTCTACCACGCGGACTCCGGGATCCGTTTCCAGTTCTTTCAAAAAGTCCTTGTAATGATGATTGACCTTTTTCAGCGGACTGACCTTAACATCCTGCGTGCGCTTCCGCTTTTTGTACCGCACGGTGCGCCGCATATCGATATTTCTGACCGTAAGATAATTCTTGCCGATGTAGTTGTACAGCGTTCGTTCGCTGATCGGGATATTTTCCGCATGTTCTTTAAGGATGTGGCTCAACGGCTGTCCCTTATTGATCAGCGGGCTTATGAGTTCATCAAGAGCGATTAGTTCGTCCTTTGTCAGGTCAATGCCCTGTCTGGACTCTCTAAGCATATCCCGGTATTCCCGATCCGCGAAGTCAGCATTATACAGGTACTTATCAAACATGCAGCTCCTTGATTTCGGGCAGGCATTACAGACATAAGGTGGTTTCTTTTCAATCTGGCACGGATAGTCTACGAAGTCGGGGCATCTTTGGTTGCAGGAGATGCATTGCCGGCATGGAATCCTGCACTTGTGTAGGCCCTTCTTCCCACAGACGTTTCTCTTCCGGCAGGAATCTCGATATTTACACGAGTTTGGCCGATAGCGTTTGGAATCAAACGGCTTATGATACCGATGTTTCCTAACTTCTTTGGAGATTGTATCCGGCGAGCATCCGATCATAAGGGCAATCTCTGCGAATGTTCGGCATTCCCTCAAACCTCTTTGGATCTCATGACGATCCTCCCAGGTAAGATGCATTCCTTTCTTTCTGTCTTTTTCAGGCATGGCTCCTCCAATCTGCAGGAGGATACCCTGCCATTATCGCATACTGTTCTGCACAAGTAACTTCTGATTTAAGCTATCAAACCAGATTTTCAAAATTCAATTAAGTATAAAAAACGCACGGAACCGAAACGGCTCCGTGCGGAAAAATCATGTATCTAATTTTCAAAGATTACAGCTGAGGGCCTGCAGCAACGAGTGCCTTACCTGCATCGTTGGTCTCATACTTAGCGAAGTTCTTGATGAAGCGTCCAGCAAGATCCTTTGCCTTTGCATCCCACTCGCCGCGATCCTGGTAGGTATCGCGAGGATCAAGGATGCCCCATGCCACGCCGTCAAGCTGTGTGGGAACCTCGAAGTTGAAGTAAGGGATGGTCTTTGTGGGAGCCTTGTTTACGTCGCCGTTAAGGATAGCGTCGATGATTCCGCGTGTATCCTTGATGGAGATACGCTTGCCGGTTCCGTTCCAGCCTGTGTTAACGAGGTATGCCTTAGCGCCGCTCTTCTGCATCTTCTTAACGAGCTCCTCACCGTACTTGGTAGGATGAAGCTCAAGGAATGCCTGGCCGAAGCAAGCTGAGAATGTAGGTGTGGGCTCGGTGATGCCGCGCTCTGTACCTGCAAGCTTTGCTGTGAAGCCGCTCAGGAAGTAGTACTGAGTCTGCTCGGGAGTAAGGATCGATACGGGAGGCAGTACGCCGAACGCATCAGCCGAAAGGAAGATA
>JAGCXZ010000019.1 GCA_017961065.1 Lachnospiraceae bacterium | reverse complement strand
GGTTCCGAAAACGACATCCTTGACGGTATGCTCGCTGACAACGGAATCTGCGATATCTCCCGTATTTCCGCTTTCTCTCTTACAAGCTACGGCGGAGACAAGTCCTTACTGCTTTCCCTGCCTTACACATTCGTAAACAGAGAGCATTTCTGGAACTTCGCAATGAGCGATCTTGCACAGGACTTCTTAAATGAGCCCCAGCAGAACGGCAGCGGCGTACGCGGTCTGTTCTACGGCGAGGACGGCTTCCGTCATTTCTTCACGGTAAATGAGATTTCCGGTATTGATGACCTTAAGGGCATGAAGATCCGTGTTTCCAACGACCCGGTTATGAACGGTCTTGTGGAAGGTCTTGGCGCATCCCCGACAGTAGTAGCATTTGGCGAATTATACTCCGCACTGCAGACAGGTGTTGTAGATGCAGCTGAGCAGCCGATCGCAAACTACAAGTCAAATGCGTTCCCTGAGGTTGCCAACAACATCATCCTTGACGGCCATACCCTTGGCGCAGTTCAGGTTATCATCACGGATTCCGCTTGGGATAAGATGACAAGTGCTCAGCAGGATGCAATGATGGAAGCAGGAAAGCTTGCAGCTGAATACTGCCACCAGATCTCCGAGGAGAAGGAGAACGAAGTTCTGGAGCAGTTAAAGGCTGAGAACTGCAACGTGATCGAAGTAACGGATATCAAGCCCTGGCAGGATGCCGTTGCAAAGGTTATCGAAGACAATGTGAAGACAGATGACATGAAGGCACTGTATCAGCAGATCCTTGATATGCAGTAATTACGGCCTGACACAGATCATTCTGCATGAAAATCACACAAAGAAAAGGTAATTCGAACTCGGGCACAGCACCTCGTGCTGTGCCCGAATTATAAAGAAGGTGGTTTACAATGTTCGAGAGGTTAGACAAGATAAAACCTGTATATGACATCGTGTATAAGGTGCTTCTGGTGATCTGCAAGCTCTTTCTGATCGCCGATATCCTGATCACGACCCTGTCGGTTCTCGGAAGATACGTTTCCTTTATTCCCGACCCGTCCTGGTCAGAAGAGGTCGTACTCACCCTGATGTCATACATGGCGGTACTTTCTGCCGCACTTGCCATAAGAAGGGGCGCGCATATCAGGATGACGGCATTTGACCGTTATCTGCCCGAAAAAGTGCTTAAGGTCCTTGATCTTGTGGCGGATCTCATGGTTCTCGCATTTGCGATCGTCATGATGGTCATAGGAACCGATTACGCCTCTACGATCGGGTCAAAGGGAAGTTACGTGTCGATGCCGTCCATCTCGAGGATCTGGATGTATCTTCCGATCCCCGTTGCCGGTGTTTCCATGATCGTCTTTGAACTCGAAGCGATCTATTCTCATATCAAGTCCCTGGTATTGAAAACTCCTTACCTGATGGGCGCGGTGGAAGACGAGAATGATGAGGTCGCGGAGGCATTAAAGAAAGCGGCGGCTGAAGAGGCCGAAGCTGAAAAAGAAAAGGCAGGAAAGGAGAGTGATCAGTGATGAGTATACAGACATTGGCAATCATCGTATTGCTCGGGAGCTTCCTGCTCATGGTACTGCTTCGTTTCCCCATTGCGTACGCGGTAGGCATTTCCTCGGTATTATGCCTTCTGGTACAGGAGCAGTCGCTGGCAACCGGTTGCCAGGACAGGGTTCAGGGGATCAGTTCCTTCTCGCTGATGGCGGTTCCGTTCTTTATCACCATGGGTGTGCTCATGGGAACCGGCGGGATCTCCGAGAAACTGATCGCACTTGCCGATTCGATCGTAGGCTGGATGACCGGCGGCATGGCAATGGTAAACATCGTTGCCTCCTATTTCTTCGGCGGTATTTCCGGATCGGCGGCTGCAGATACTGCATCCATCGGTTCGATCATGATCCCGATGATGGTCGACCAGGGATACGATGATGATTTTTCCACGGCGGTTACGATCACTTCGTCCTGTGAAGGACTTCTGGTACCGCCCAGTCACAACATGGTCATTTATGCGATGAGTGCCGGCGGTGTATCGGTAGGAGCGCTGTTCCTGGCAGGTTATATTCCGGGCGCGCTGCTGGCGGTTTCCCTGATGGTCGGCTCCTTCATCATTTCCAAGAGACGTCACTATCCCAAGGGAGAGAGATTCTCCATCAAGCGTCTCGGCAAACAGTTCCTTACATCCTTCTGGGCTCTGGCTGCGGTGCTGATCGTTGTGGTCGGCGTTGTAGGCGGCGTTTTCACGGCCACGGAGTCGGCTGCGGTTGCGGTCATCTACAGTCTGATCGTTTCCGTATTCATCTATAAGGGACTGAACTGGAAGGGCGTATGGCGCGCTTTGGATAAGTGCATCGACACGCTGTCGATCGTGCTGATCCTGATCTCAACATCTTCCGTGTTCGGCTTCTGCTTAACAAAACTGCACGTGCCGGATATGGCCAGCCATGCGATCCTTGGTATTTCAAACAACCCGTACATTATAGCTTTACTGATCGATCTGATCCTTCTTGTGCTCGGCTGCATTATGGATATGGCTCCGATCATTCTGATCGCTACCCCGATCCTCCTCCCGATCGCGACTTCCATCGGTATCAACCCGATCCAGTTCGGTATCATCATGGTGCTTAACTGCGGTATCGGTCTGCTGACACCTCCTGTAGGAGCCGTTCTGTTCATTGGCTCCGCAGTCGGACACTGCAAGATGGAAAAGGTCGTAAAAGCGACATTGCCGTTCTATCTCTGCATGATCGTAACTCTGCTACTGGTTACGTTTGTTCCGGAGATCTCCATGTCGCTGCCGAACCTGCTCGGACACTGAAACAGTGTCCGAACAGGCGGGTAAGGCTTCCGCATAGGAAAACAGAAAGAGATAAAAATGGCAGCAGAAAGAGTGATTCAGTTTGGCGAGGGCGGATTCCTGCGCGGCTTTGTGGACTATTTCCTGCATAAGCTCAATGAGAAGGGGCTGTGGGAAGGCAAAGTTGTCGTGGTACAGCCGCTGGAAAAGGGCATGTGTGATATGCTCATGCGTCAGGACTGTGTTTATAATCTGATCTTACGGGGCGTGGAAAACGGACAGACGGTCAATGAACGCACACAGATTGATGTGATCAGCCGCTGTATCAACCCCTATAACGACTTTGATGCGTATATGCAGCTTGCGCTCAACCCTGACTTTCGGTATATCGTTTCCAACACGACGGAAGCCGGGATCACGTATCTTGGTACGGAGAAACTGACGGACCGTCCGGCACTGTCCTATCCCGCCAAACTGACCCAGCTGCTGTATGCGCGCCATCAGGCGCATCTTCCGGGGTTTATCCTCCTCCCGTGTGAGCTGATCGACAACAATGCGGACGCGCTTAAGGAATGTGTGCTGAAGTATGCCGATCTGTGGGATCTGGGAGAAGATTTTAAAAACTGGGTCAGAAACGAAAATGATTTTTGCAATACCCTGGTGGACCGGATCGTTCCCGGTTTTCCCAAAGAAGAAGCGGAAACGCTCTGGAAGGAGATCGGCCGGCAGGATGATCTGCTCGATACGGCCGAAATCTTTCATCTGTGGGTGATCGGCGGGTTTCATGAAGACGAGCTCCCGTTCAGGAAGGCAGGCTTTCATGTGGTATGGACGGATGACGTTAAGCCGTATAAGCGCCGGAAGGTGCGGATCTTAAACGGCGGACATACCTCCATGGTGCTCGGAGCCAGCCTCTACGGCCTTGAGACGGTCGGAGAATGCCTGCAGGACGAAACGGTATCCGCGTTTTTAAAGAAGTGTATCTTTGACGAGATCATCCCGACGCTTGGCAACACGCAGACGGATCATGATTTTGGCAAAGCCGTGCTGGAACGTTTTTCCAATCCGTTCATCCGGCACAGGCTCTTATCGATCGCGTTGAACTCGGTCTCCAAGTTTCAGGTGCGGGTCCTTCCCACGATCCTGGAATATAAGGAGCGTTTCGGCAGTTATCCGCCGGCGCTGACGTTCTCTCTGGCGGCACTGATCGCCTTCTACAGAACGGACCGTGTCAATGACGGCGAAGAGATCATGCGTTTTATGAAGGATGCGGAAGTTCCCGCGATCTTAAAAAGAACCGATTACTGGGGAGAGGATCTGTCGGATCTGCTTCCCATGGTAGTAAAATATTATGATATGATCGAACAGGACGGTATGAAACAGGCTTATCAGTTTGTACTGAAAGAGAGTGAGGCATCCCTTGTCTGAAACGATTCAAATTCATGAGAAAGACAACGTAGCGGTGGCCCTGCAGCCGGTAGACGGTAAAGAACCCGTAGAACCGGGGCACAAGATCGCGCTGCAGGATATCCGCAAAGGAGATCCGGTCATCAAATACGGCTATCCGATCGGGATCGCAACGGAAGAGATCCCTGCGGGATCGCACGTACATACGCACAATATGCGTACATGTCTCGGGCCGGATCAGGCATACACATATCATCCCGCCAAGCCCTGGCAGGAGGTTTCCGTTCCGGAGAACCTCCGTACGTTCATGGGATATGAAAGAAAAGACGGCCGTATCGGGATCAGAAACGAACTCTGGATCATCCCGACGGTCGGATGCGTCAACGGAAATGCGAAGGCGATCGCCACGGCATGTGCAGGGCTCGCCGGAGAAAAGATCGACGCGGTCATTGCGTTTTCCCACCCTTACGGCTGCTCTCAGATGGGTGATGATCAGGAATACACCAGAGAGATCCTTGCGGATCTGATCCGTCATCCGAATGCGGGCGGCGTGCTGGTCCTGGGACTTGGCTGCGAGAACAGCAACATCGGCGTTCTCAAAGGATATCTGGGCGAGTACGACGAGGAAAGGATCCGTTTCTTATCCTGCCAGGATGTGGAAGACGAGATGGAAGAAGGCTGCAGGATCCTGAACGAACTGGCAGCGCTTTGCCGGGAAGACAAAAGGAGCGTTCAGCCGGTATCCAAACTCATGATCGGACTCAAATGCGGCGGAAGCGACGGGCTTTCCGGGATCACGGCAAATCCGGTCACGGGGGTCTTTTCGGACTTGATGGTTTCTGCCGGAGGCAGTACGATCCTAACAGAGGTGCCGGAGATGTTCGGGGCGGAAACGATCCTGATGGACCGGGCCGCGGACCGCGAGACCTTTGATAAGATCGTTTCCATGATCAGTGATTTTAAAGAATACTTCCGTTCAAACGGCGAGGTGATCAGTGAGAACCCTTCCCCGGGCAACAAAGCGGGCGGGATCTCGACACTGGAAGACAAGGCGCTCGGCTGTACGCAGAAGTCCGGAAGCGCACCGGTAGTGGATGTTCTGCGCTATGCGCAGCAGGCCGGAACGCGCAAGGGCCTGCATCTACTTGAAGCACCCGGCAATGATCTTGTGGCTTCGACTGCACTGGCAGCAGCCGGCGCGCAGCTGATCCTTTTTACGACAGGAAGGGGAACACCGTTTGCCTGCCCTGTCCCAACCCTGAAGATCTCCACCAATTCGACCCTGGCGCGCAGGAAAAGCGGATGGATTGATTTTGACTGCGGAAGGCTGCTTACGGATGGCATCACAAAGGAAGCGCTTGCAAAGGAACTGTTCGAACGCGTTCTGGCAGTGGCAGGCGGAGATCACGTTAAGAGCGAACAGGCAGGATATGCCGACCTTGCGATCTGGAAGCAGGGTGTCACGTTATAGAGAAACAGGAGAAAAACTATGAAGGCATTTATGGATGAAACCTTTTTGCTGAACACGAAGACCGCGCAGGACCTGTACAGCAAATACGCGGATATGCGCAAGATCCCGGTTCTGGATTATCATTGCCACATCAATCCGCAGGAGATCTGCGAAGACCGGAAATTTGAAAATATCTCGCAGTTATGGCTTGGCGGCGACCACTACAAATGGCGTCAGATGCGTACCAACGGCGTGGACGAAAAATACATCACGGGAGACGCGCCGGATCATGAGAAGTTCCTGCAGTGGGCGGCAACCCTTCCGAAACTCATCGGGAATCCGCTCTATCATTGGTCCCATCTGGAACTGCGTTACTATTTCGGCTATCAGGGGAACCTGAATGCCGATACGGCAGAGGAAGTCTGGAACCTGTGCAACAAAAAGCTGCAGGAGAGCGGGAGCTCCGTCAGAGGGCTGATCAAGCAGTCCAATGTCAGACTGATCTGCACGACGGACGATCCGGTGGATTCGCTGATCTGGCATGAGAAGATCAAGGAAGATCCGACCTTTGACGTTCAGGTGTTGCCGGCGTTCAGACCGGACCGCGCCATGAACGCAGAGAAGGCTGATTTTACCGACTATATCAAAAAACTTGCGGAGAGTTCCGGCGTTGCGGTGAAGGATTTTGCCTCCCTAAAGGAAGCGCTGCGCACGCGGATGGATCATATTGCATCGCACGGCTGCTCGGTTTCCGATCACGGACTCGAATACGTGATGTATGTTCCGGCAACGGATGAAGAAGTCGATGCGGCTTTTACAAAGGCACTGCAGAAAGAGGCACTCACGGATACGGAACTGCAGCAGTATAAGACGGCGTTCATGCTGTTCCTGGCAGGCGAGTACCACAAAAGAGACTGGGTGATGCAGCTGCATTACGGCGCAAAGCGCGACAACAATTCCTATATGTTTGACCGGCTTGGCCCCGATACGGGATTTGACTGCATCAACGATCATACGCCGAGCGCCCAGCTGGCCGATTTCCTGAACGCGCTGGCCGCGAAGGACACCATTCCCAGAACGATCGTTTATTCTCTGAACCCGACGGATGACGCGGCGATCGGAAGCGTGATCGGCTGCTTCCAGGGCGGCGGGATCAAAAACCGCATCCAGCAGGGCAGCGCATGGTGGTTCAACGATCATTTCACCGGCATGACCAACCAGATGAAGTCGCTCGCAAGCCTTTCGGCGCTTGGCAATTTCGTCGGCATGCTGACCGATTCCAGATCGTTCCTGTCCTATACCAGACATGATTATTTCCGCAGGATCCTCTGCAACATGATCGGTGACTGGGTGGAAAACGGGGAATACCCTTACGAGGAAAAGATCCTCGGAGAGATCATCCGGGGCATCTCATACTACAACGCGGTGGAATATTTCCGCTTTGATCTGCAGAAGGTGTAAATCTGCTCAACCCGGAGGAACCATGCAATACGAGTATCATTACCGTGTGAAAACTTCAGATCTTTGGCAGGCATCGATGTACTACGCCTATTCATCGTATCTTGCGGTGATCAATATCGTCTGCATCGTATCGTCCATCGTCCTGATGATCCGGCTGTGGGACACCTCTCCGGCCTGGTTTAAGGGCATTCTGATCGTGTTTTTGCTGCTCTTTACGGTGATCCAGCCGCTCATTGTCCTGCTGCGCGCCAAAAGCCGGCTGGCGGGTAAATTCCCGGAACTGACACTTGTGTTTACGGAAGATGGGATCAGGATCACAGCAGATCACGAGCATCAGGAAAAATCATGGGAGCAGGTTCTCGGACTTGTCAGCAAGCCCACGATCGTGGTCGTATACATGGCGGACGGAAACGGATATATCCTGCGTAACAGCGTTCTCGGGAACACGAAGAAAGCGTTCGTTGATTTTGCAAAGCGCATGGTCGCGGAACACCGGGTACGCCGGGCAGGTTAAGTTTTGCGTAACATAAGGAGAAGAAAATGAATCAGGTTTTGGAAGAGATCTACCGGATCGGTATCGTTCCGGTCATTGCATTAAATGATACGAATGATGCGGTGCCTCTTGCTTCGGCGCTCGTTGAGGGAGGCCTGCCCTGTGCGGAAGTGACGTTCCGTACCGAAGCGGCAGAGGAGTCCATCCGTATCATGACGGAGCACTTCCCGGAGATGCTCGTCGGCGCGGGAACCGTGCTGACCTGCGAACAGGTGGACCGTGCCGTGAACGCGGGCGCGAAGTTCATCGTCAGCCCGGGTCTGAATCCGGAAGTCGTAAAATACTGTATCGGCAAAAACATCCCCGTATGTCCGGGAACATCCAATCCGAGCGACGTGGAACAGGCGATCGCACTCGGTCTGGATACGGTAAAGTTTTTCCCGGCGGAAGCGGCAGGCGGGATCGCCATGATCAAGGCGATGGCTGCCCCCTACACGAACATGAAGTTCATGCCGACCGGCGGGATCAACGCGAAGAACATGGGCGAGTACCTGGCGTTTGACAAGATCATTGCCTGCGGCGGCAGCTGGATGGTGAAATCCGATCTGATCAAGGCGGGTGATTTTGACAAGATCCGTGCCCTGACAAAGGAAGCGGTCGACAATATGCTCGGATTCGGGATCAAGCATGTCGGGATCAATGCAGCAAACGCTTCGGAAGCATCGGAGACGGCCGCACAGTTCTGTGCCCTGTTCGGGTTTGCCAAAAAGGACGGGAACAGCTCCGTATTTGCGGGAGACGGGATCGAGATCATGAAGGAGCCTTATCTTGGCAAAAAAGGTCATATCGCGATCGGTACGAACCAGGTGGACCGTGCCGTTTATCATCTTGGCCGTCGCGGCTGCAGATTTAATATGGAAACGGCAAAATATGATGAAAAAGGACGTTTGAAAGTTGTCTATCTGCAGGATGAATTCGCGGGATTCGCGCTTCACCTTGTGAGATGGTAAGAAAGGGATACAGGAGGATAGAAATGGGAAAGATCATTACATTTGGTGAGATCATGCTGCGCCTGGCGCCGGAAGGATATTACCGGTTCGAGCAGGCGGATAAATACGGTGCGACCTACTGCGGCGGAGAAGCAAACGTAGCGGTGTCTCTGGCAAACTACGGGATGGATGCGGCGTTTGTGACAAAGCTTCCCGCGCACGAGATCGGACAGGCCGGCGTGAACGCGCTGCGCAGGTTCGGTGTGGACACTTCTTATATCGCACGCGGCGGAAACCGTGTCGGCATTTACTATCTGGAAAAGGGTGCGAGCCAGAGACCGAGCAAGGTGATCTATGACCGCGCGGGCTCTTCGATCGCAGAAGCAGTAAGCAGTGATTTTGACTGGGAGAAGATCTTTACGGGAGCGGACTGGTTCCACTTTACCGGGATCACACCGGCGCTTTCCGATCAGGTTGCGGATATCTGTCTTGAAGCCTGCAAGGCGGCCAAGGAGAAAGGCCTGACGGTCAGCTGCGACTTAAACTACCGGAACAAGCTCTGGAGCAGGGAAAAGGCCGGCAAAGTCATGGGCGAACTCTGCAAATATGTGGACGTATGCATCGCAAACGAAGAGGATGCGGCTGACGTATTTGGGATCCGTGCAGCCAATACGGACGTGACGAAAGGGAAAGTCGATCACGAGGGGTACAAGGACGTTGCTAAGCAGCTGGCTGACCGGTTCGGATTCAGCAAGGTTGCCATCACGCTCCGTACTTCCATTTCCGCGAATGACAACAACTGGGCGGCCATGCTTTATGACGGAAAGGATTACTATTTCAGCAAGGAGTACCCGATCCATATCGTGGACCGTGTGGGCGGCGGAGACTCTTTCGGCGGCGGCCTGATCTATTCGTGCATGAATGACTACGCGCCGCAGGAGACGATCGAGTTTGCCGTTGCGGCAAGCTGCCTGAAGCATACGATCGAGGGTGATTTTAACATGGTAAGCGTTGATGAAGTAAAGAAACTCGCGGGCGGAGACGGCTCGGGCAGAGTACAGAGATAAGACCGGCAGACAGGAGGATCGCAATGGAGATCAGATACGGTGCGAATCAAAGGGATGCAAAGAAATATACCACGCAGGAACTCAGAGATGAATTCCTGATCACGGGGCTTTACCGGCCCGACTCTGTTACGGCGGTATACTCGCATGTGGACCGCATGGTGACGTTTGGCTGCATGCCCGTTACCAAAACGGTTCCTCTGGATGACGGGATCGATGTGTACGGGTGCTTTGGGACCGGTTATATTTTGGAACGCAGGGAGATCGGTATCTTTAATCTCGGCGGCAGCGGAAGCATCACGGTTGACGGGACCAAATACAGCCTTGCTTACAAGGACTGCCTCTATATCACGATGGGCGCCAAAGAAGTGCTGTTCTCATCGGACAAGAAAGACGAGCCCGCCAAGTTCTACATGGTGAGCGCGCCTGCGCACCGCGCCTACGAGACAAGACTCCTGACGTTTGAAAACGCGATCAAGCGGCCGCTTGGGAGCGTTGCCGAATGCAATAAGAGGGTCATCAACCAGTTCATTCATCCGAATGTGCTGCAGACCTGTCAGCTGTGCATGGGAATGACGGTGCTTGAGGAAGGCAGCGTGTGGAACACGATGCCCGTGCATACCCACGAGAGACGGATGGAGATCTACACATACTTTGAGGTGCCCGAGGATCAGGTCGTATTCCACCTGATGGGCGAAGGGCAGGAGACCAGACACATCATCATGAAAAACGAGGAAGCGGTGATCTCGCCGTCCTGGTCGATCCACTCGGGTGTCGGCACCTCCAATTACGCGTTCATCTGGGCGATGGGCGGTGAAAATCAGGAATTTGACGATATGGACGGCATTCAGACCACGGACCTGAAATGATCATATGAGCCGTTAAAGGACCGGGTAAGGAGCGTAAAAATGACGGATGAAATGTTTTCTTTGAAAGGAAAAACAGCCTGGGTCACAGGAGCCGCCTACGGGATCGGCTATGCGATCGCCAAAGCGTACGCGCTCTGCGGCGCAAAGATCGTGTTCAACTGCAGCAGACAGGAAACGGTTGACAGGGGCCTGAAGGCCTATGCCGAAGACGGCATCGATGCGAAGGGATATGTCTGCGACGTAACGGATGAGCAGGCTGTGCAGGAGTGCGTGAAGCGCATCACCGAAGAGGTGGGACCTGTTGATATCCTTGTCAACAATGCCGGCATCATCAAGCGGATCCCGATGACCGAAATGGATGCCGCGGATTTCAGAAGGGTCATAGATGTAGACCTGACGGGTGCTTTTATCGCATCCAAAGCGGTCATTCCGTCCATGATCGAAAGGGGCGGCGGCAAGATCATCAATATCTGTTCCATGATGTCGGAACTCGGAAGGGAAACGGTATCCGCATATGCGGCCGCAAAAGGCGGGCTGAAGATGCTGACCAGAAACATCGCGTCCGAATACGGCGCGTATCAGATCTGCTGCAACGGGATCGGACCCGGCTATATCGCAACAGAGCAGACGGCTCCGCTGCGCGAGATCCAGCCGGACGGAAGCCGCCATCCGTTTGACCGGTTCATCATCTCCAAAACGCCGGCAGGGCGCTGGGGAACACCGGAGGACCTGATGGGCCCTGCGGTATTTCTTGCAAGCGCGGCGTCTGATTTTATCAACGGTCAGATTCTTTACGTGGATGGGGGGATCCTGTCCTACATCGGCAGGCAGCCTTAAGATCTGTTCATTTTCATATGTGCCTTGATGGCATCGAAAGTCTTATCACTGATATAGTGTTCTACGCGGCAGGCATCCTCTGCCGCTGTTTTTTCGTCCACACCGATATCGACCAGAAGTTTTGTGAGCACGGAGTGGCGCTCGTAGATCCGCTTTGCGAGGATCTCGCCGGCCTTCGTCAGATGCAGATACCCTTCATCGTCTTTTTTGACAAGGCCCTCGTTCTTCAGAACGCCCAGCGCGCGGCTGACAGACGGCTTCGAGAATCCCATGTAGTCTCCGACGTCGATCGCACGGACTGCGCTTGATTCCTGTGAAAGGATATAGATCGTTTCCAGATACATTTCTCCGGATTCCTGTAATGCCATGGCGTCCTCCTTACCCCGGGCAGGCGGGTTCTCTGATTGATACCGGCAGCAGGCTTAAAAAGAAGCACCTGCGGTTAGCAATAGTTTACTCCACGCCCTTGAGCGCGTCAACCATATCGATGGTTTTGACTTTCCCGGAAAACATGAAATTGACACCGACCGATACCAGGAAAGTGCCGAAGATGGCATACAGATAGGTCGGCAGACTGATGATCGGGTACATGTCGAGCGTATCGGAAACCGTTGTGCAGATCACATAGAGCATCGCCCAGCCTGCATAGAGGCCTGCGCCGATCCCGATCACGGTCAGCCAGATGTTCTGTTTCTGCAGGATGGAACGGATCCTGGAGGACTTAAATCCAAGGACTTTTAAGGTTGCCACTTCCCTGGTCTTTTCCACGAAGGAAAGCACGCCGAGGTTATAGAGTACGACAACGCCGAGCAGAACAGCGCCGGCGACCATCACATAGACCATCGCGTTCATCATTTCCATGGTTTCCGAAAAAGCGGCCTTCATATCCGCGACATTCATGATCGTCATTACTTCGTCATCATCCACAATCTCCTGCGGAACGGAGCGGTTGGTCAGAACAGCCGTCGGGGCAAACGCGTATTCCATCGCTTCGTATACTTCCCTGCGCATCGTGATGCCCTGGATCGAGGGATCCCGGTAGATCTGTGCGATCCTGCTGTACTGCCACGTATCGTCTCCGACTATGTGCCATTTGACAAAATCACCCCGTTCAAGATCCAGCAGATCAGCCATTTTATAGGTCATCGCGATCCCGTCGCTGTTAAGGGTTTCCGGCTTTAAGTCCCGGTCCTGGATATGGACGTAGTTGCCGGTATCCACGATCGTAGCCGATCCGCTTTTTTTGGTGCTCCCCGAGACAAATTCCACACTGGTTTCCTGTATCATCTGACCCCGGTAATGTCTGGCCAGATCATAGGCATAATCGTAATCCGCATCCGCGCTCAGCATGATCTTGTTCTTTGCCGTCATCAGTTCGCCGTACATCTTATCCATAAGACCGTTTATCGAATCAAAGCAGCCGAATCCGCATATAAGGAGCATGGAACACCCTACAACACCCATGATCCCCATAAGGCTTCGAAGTTTG
>JAGCXZ010000211.1 GCA_017961065.1 Lachnospiraceae bacterium | reverse complement strand
GATCGTAAAGACCGACACGGACCTCCCGCTTTATATCTACGGTCACTCCATGGGAGGCGGGATCGCTGCCGCCTATATCGAACAGTACCCGCATGATTTTCACAAAGCCGTTCTTTCCTCGCCCATGCTCAAGCTCATGCTTCCGTTCCCGGAGGGCATCACCTGTGCGATAACGGGATTCAAATGTCTGATCGGTCAGGGGGATACTTTCGGTCCGGGCCAGACACCCTATCACGGGTACGAGGACTTCTCGGGTTCCTCTTCATCCAACCGGGCCAGGTTTGATTACTATCAGCATAAGAAGAAAGCGTGCACCGCTTTTCAGATCTCCGCAAGCAGTTACAGCTGGATCTACCGTTCCATCAGAGCGATCCGGAAGATCCGCTCACGATCAGCCTGCAAAAAGATCGTCATCCCGGTCCTGCTGCTCAGATGCACAAAGGATGCTCTGATCGACCCCAAAGGGCTGCAGCAGTTTGCCGGCTATTGTGCCGACTGCCGCCTGATTGATTTTGATAACAGTCGTCATGAAATATATAACAGCGATGATTCCGTGCTTTCCGTATACTACGGCGAGATCTTCGCCTTTCTGAAGGACATGCCTTGATCTTACGCTTCTTTCGGGCCTGAGCCGTCTGACTCTTTCGCGTCCGTATCCGCTTTATCTTTAGATAACGACCGATATTCTACGGGGATCTTCCAACGATAGGCCAATACCAGCAGGGTGATGCTGCCTGCAAACAGCAGGATCGAAATAAACTGCGAGGTCGAGAAGATCCCGATGCTTCCTCTGTAATCGTCCCGGAAGAACTCGATCACGAACCGGCCGATGCTGTAGAATAACAGATAATATCCTGCCACCAGCCACCTGTATTTGGCTTTTCGCGCATAGATGAGCAGCCCCACACAGATCAGGAGCATGCCTGCCGCGCTGATCAGCTGTGTCGGGATCAGCTTCACGCCCGCAGGGGCCAGACACCCTTCCGGGAAAACAACGCCGAATCTCCCTGTCGTTTCTCTTCCGTAGCAACATCCCGCCATAAAACAGCCGATACGCCCGAGTCCCTGGTTCAGCGCAACGCTTGGCGCAAACAGATCCATGTAGGATGCCACCGACAGTTTTTTGATCTTACTGTATATGATAATGGTCAGGATGCCCGTGATGATGCCGCCGTAGACAACAAATCCTTCCGAACCGATCGCTCCGAGCGGATCAGCAAAGAAATCCTCATATTCCACCAGAATGAACAGCAACTTGCCGCCCATAAATCCGAAGAGCAGCACAAAGATCGCCATGCTCGTGAAATGATCCCCCGACAGGCCCCTTTTATTGGCACGGAAGATGCCAAGCAGCACCGCCGCCAGAAACCCGAGCCCGATCATCAGACCGTAGCCGTGGATCGTAAACCGTCCGATCGTAAACAGATCTATAGCCATTTTCCAACATCCTTTCGATGATTATTCCCTTAAGAGCAGGTCCCTTAAGATCAGGCGCGCACCTTTACAACCCCGGTGCACTCCATAACAGCGTCCTCCATGATCACCTCTGTCGGTGCATCCAGCACGATCGTGCCGGATTTCGGGTTTTTCACGGAGATCACGGTGCCGCGGATATCCGCATCCACATCGGAGTACTCAAAGGACAGATCCGCTTCTTCCATCGTACAGTTGACCAGCTTTAGATTCGTACAGTAACAGAGCGGCTGCGTGCCGATGATCCTGCAGTTGATCAGCGTCAGACCGTCCGAAAACCAGGCCAGATACTCACCCATGATCACGCTGTCCTTAACCGTTACATTCTTCGTGTGCCAGAAGGCATCCTTGGTATCCAGGTTTGAATCCGTGATCGTTAAGTTTTCCACATACTGGAACGAGTACTTGCCCTGCATGCGCACGTTTTGGAGCGTGATATCGCGGCTGTCGAGGAAAATGTACTCGGAAACGACCGATGTGTCGATGAGCGAAATGTGATCCGACTTCCAGCCAAACTCCACCGACTCCACGTCGCAGTTTGTGAGCGTGATGTTGCTGCACTCCCTAACTGCCTTGACGCCGAAGAGCTTCGAATCCCGGATCGTCCCGTTCGTATCGTACCAGAGCGCCGCTCTTGTCTTTTCATCCATCGTGACACGGTCAACGGTAAAATCATGGACATGCCAGAGCGGATAGCGCAGGGAGAAGGAAGTATCCTCCACCACTATGTTGCGCGCCTCCTTGAGCACGGACTCTCCGTCGGCAGGGCCATCAAATATGCAGTTTTTCACAGCCGCATCCGTCAGATGATAGAGCGCACGCTCCTCATCCGTGTGCAGGTTAACGATCTCTCTCATGACCTGTTTCTCTTTCCCGCAACCGTTTCTCTTACCGGTTCAGCGCTTCCTCGATCGCCAAGGCAAGCTGATCCGGGCACGAAGTGGGCTTTACGCCGCACCGGATGCCTTTGAGCTTATGCAGAACATCCTCTGCCTTCTGACCTTCCACCAGCTTCGACACGCCCTGCAGGTTGCCGTTACAGCCGCCGACAAAGGATACGTTGCTGATGATCCCGTCATTTAAGTCAAAGGTGATCTGCTTCGAGCAGGTTCCTTTTGTCTTGTAGGTATGTGTCATTTTAACCGCCTCCGGGATAAAAATGCTATAAACACCGTTCCAAATAGTTTATTCGAATCGGAGCAAAACGTCAAGTAATCTGGTGACACTCACGATCATGTCATCACGCGTGATCTGACCGATCTCAAGCGCCTGCATCAGGCGGTCAGGGTAACCCCTGCCCATCTTGATATCATTGCCCGCAAGCAGTTCCTTATAGTGCTCGCCGGCCGTCCACCAGTCTGTGGTGACGATGCCTTTGAAGCCCCATTCCCCGCGCAGGATATCCGTCAGCATTTCTTTATTTTCCGAAGCCCGGTGTCCGTTGATGATGTTGTAGGAAGACATGATCGTCCACGGATCGGCCTCTTTGACGATCAGCTCGAACGCCTTTAAGTAGATCTCGCGGATCGCACGCTCAGACGCCCTCGAATCGGACTGTTTGCGGTTCGTTTCCTTATTGTTGAGAGCAAAGTGCTTGACGGAAACGCCGACCCTGTTGCTCTGGATGCCGCGCACCATGGCGGATGCCAGTTTGCCCGCCAGATACGGATCCTCGGAATAGTATTCGAAATTGCGGCCGCAGAGCGGACTTCTGTGAATGTTGATCGCAGGAGTCAGCCAGAAACCGATGTTATTTTCCTTCACTTCCAGTCCCGCATGCAGGCCGACCTGTTCGATGATCGCCGGGTCCCAGGTGGAAGCAAGCAGCGTCGCGCAAGGCCATGCCGTTGTGCAGACACCGCGGTCGGGACGGATCCGAAGACCTGCGGGGCCGTCCTCGGTCATGATATTGGGGATGCCGTAAAGCGGCAGATTTCCGAAGCCGAATGTATCCGCAACACCGGTATTGGGCTGACCGCCGAGCAGATCGGCAAGATCCCTGTCCGTAAGCTGGGCAAGAAAATCATCCATGCTGACCGTGCCTTCTGCCACATCTTCGAGCGTATGCACGTGCTCAATGCCGGGTCCCCACATATGCTGTCCGGTCTTAAAGCTCTGATCCGGTGTGAAGCCTTCATATTCCGCTTCCGTCAGCGGTGTCAGCGCATTTGCGCGCGGATCATTGGGTGTTCCCGTCTCAAGCGTTTCAAGGGATCCGTCAGAGAGCATGCGCGCCTTCAGCTGCGTCGGTTTCATCTTTTCACTCAGCTGCACCAGAACGGTGTCGCGGTCCACGCTGTATACAAACGCGTTCTTTTCGGTATCCCTGACCGATGTGCCGACATGGAAGAAATAGTCTCCCGCTTCGAGCACATAAGCCGATTTTGTGACTTTACCAAGGTCATCATAGGATGAAAGCTGGTATTTCTCAAAGTGCATGCCAAGCAGCTGGGACTGTCCGGGATAGAGCATGCCGGTCTTGGCAAAAGCCACCAGTTCTCTTGCCGGCTTGCCAAGCCTGCCCTGCGGCTTCTCGCAGTATACCTGCACGACTTCCTTACCGGGCATTTTACCGGTGTTGCAGACATTTGCCGTAACCCGGAACGAATCGCCATCCTGCGTGATGGTAACGTCGCTGATCCGGAACGTTGTATAGGACAGGCCGTAGCCGAACGGATAAACCACTTTTTCGGCCTTGCCCGGGATCGTTTCAAAATAGCGGTAGCCCACATAGATATCTTCCGTGTAGTCCACGTAATCGTTGGAAGCATGGAAGGTTTCCGAGTACGGATAGTCCTCAAGGCGTGCCGCATAGGTATCACTCAGCTTTCCGCTCGGTGTGTTGAGGCCGCACAGAAGGGTTGCTGCCGCAAGACCGCCTTCCATACCGCCCTGGAATGCGAGCAGAACGCCCTGGATCCTGTCGTTTTTGCTGAACCAGCTCGTATCCACGATGCCGCCTACATTGAGTACAACACTGACTTTCTCAAATGCGGCAGATACGTCATCCACCATCTTCTGCTCCGCATTCGTTAAGTAAAAATCACCCTTTTCAAAGATCCTGGCGGATTCACCGGTCAGATCGCCGAGTTCCTTCTGGACCTTGCCGGCGTCAAAGCTGCTCTTGCGGTCCCACCCTTCTCCGGAAAAACGGCTGATGCTGATCACTGCCGTATCCGT
>JAGCXZ010000210.1 GCA_017961065.1 Lachnospiraceae bacterium | reverse complement strand
TTTTGACCTCGATAAAGTTCGGGTCCGTCTCCAGGATCAGCTTCTTGGTCGCAAGGATATGTTCCCTGTTTTCCCACGGGAAGCCGATCACGAAGAATCCCCAGAACGGCAGCCCGATCTCATGGCACCACTTTGCAGCGCGCCGGTTCATCTCAACCGTCGTTCCCTTCTTCAGCGTCTTTAACATTTCATCCGACCCGCTCTCAAATCCGAAAGCCACCATGAAGCACCCTGCATCCTTCATCAGCTGCAGCGTCTCCTTGGACAGCGGATTGACGCGGGAGTTAGCCGTGAAAGCGATCTTGCCGCCAAGCGGTGAATTGATGATCAGTTCACACATCTCCTTGACCCAGGACGGGTTGATCGTAAACGTGTCCGCCTTAAAGAAGAAGTTGCGGATCCCGTGCTTTTCATAGCACTCCGTCATCTCATCCAGCACGTTCTGCGGACTTCTCATGCGCACGCATTTGCCCGAGATCCAGGGCGTTAAGCAGAATACGCACGAGGAAGGACAACCGCGTCCGGTCTGGATCGTAGCCATGGGCTCGTCGGTATCGGGGCGTTTGTAGAGCGCGTTGTTCATCAGTTCTCTGGCCGGGAACGGTCTGGAATCCAGATCCTCTCCCCATTCGTGAAATTTCGTACGCCCGAAGGTGCCGTCTTCTTTGCGGTAGAGAATGGACAGGATGTCCTCGGCTTTCCCCTCACATCTGAGCGAGAGGTCTGCGATCTCACCGATGGCAAAATCAATCTCCCCGCCGATCATGTAATCCACGCAGGACAGATCGAGCAGGTCGAGCATCTCCTGTTCCGGATCGTAGAAGAGCGCACCCTTGATGACAACGACCGGATTGTAGCGTTCCTTGATCTCACCGAGCAGTTTCAGATCGTCAAAGATCGTCGTGTTGGTAATGCTCATCATGACAAGGTCCGGCTTGAATTCATCGAGTTCGGCAAACATCTCCGTGCTCGTCGCGCCTTCCGTCTGGTAGTCGCGAAGTTTGACCTCGTAGCCTTTCTTCAGTAAGATCGCGGCGCCGTATCCCAAGTCGTTGCAGGCACGCATCGCCTCCGCGGAAGCGTCCTTTACGTTCTGCTGGCAGCGGTCCTCTCCTCTCTGGAAGAGCATCCCCGGAGGGTAAAACAGCAATACTTTGTTTTTCATATGGATAACCTCAATTTCTTAATAAAGAGCTGTCCTTACGGGCAGCTCTTTGTAGATCCTATCATTGGATAATGCATTCCTTGCCCGGCATATACCGGAAACGTATCTTAAGCAAAGAATACATCACGGTACCAGCGTACCGCATCGATATATGCATCGTATACATCATTTGTGTCCTGGCCGGAAACCATCATCAGTCTGGAAACTTCCTGCCAGTTTGCGTTCTCATACTGCGTGATCAGATCAAGCACCGGTGCGAGCGCGCCTTCATGATCCACAAGCGCAGCGGAGATATCCTTGGAGACATTGACTTTCTCCAAAGCTTCTGCCATCGGCATATTGAGGATCAGATCCAGTACCGAGAACAGTCCCATCAGGAACAGCTCGGAGGATTTCAGCTTCAGATCGTAGAGCGGAGCCAGATCCTCTGCAAACTTTGCTCTCAGCAGAGAGAGTCTCGTGATCTCGTTCGGCTTGTCGGAGCACAGTTCCTTCGTAACAGCCGTGTTGATCCATCTCTTTAATTCCTTCTGTCCGAGCATGGCTGCCGCGTGGCGGATCGTTGTGATACCGTTGTTGACTGTCATGCGGTTTACCATCTTCAGCAGTTCGAGTACGAGAGCCGTATCACGACCGATGACATCAGCCGCTCTTGTCAGTTCAAAATCAGGATCGTTGACCATCTGCAGCAGCTGCAGGTAGTTGGCCTTCAACGGGGAAACCGTTGCGTCACCCTTCGTGATCGGGATGCGGTAGAATTCACCTTCGTATGCCGCATAAGCCGGATCGACTTTCAGTTCGTCGAACTTCTCCATTGTTGTCAGGTTGCCAACGATGATGGAGATCTTCGGATGAACCTGCCCGAAGTAGATCTTAGCCTTGGTCACATCAACCTTCTTGCAGTCGATAAAGATATAATCCATCAGCGAAAGAACAGGTTTGTATTCTTCGAATTCGGAAACCTGCAGTTTGCGCATTGCCATTCTGTAGCCTGCTGCCTTCAGCTGCTGCAGACGCTCAATGTATCTGTCATCCGGAGTCAGGAGATGATCGAACAGGAGCACGATCCGTTTGCGCGGAACGAAGTCCTGGGTCTCGATATCGGGCGAGAACACGGCGATGTTGCCAACCGGAACGAATACGTCCACATCATTGGCCAGCGTGTCGATGCCCATATCCTTGATCAGATCCAGACCGTTTACAGCACCTGCGCCGTCGTTGCGTCCGAACCCCTGCATGCCCGGGTTCTTCAGAAGATCTGCCTTCTGTGAAAACAGCGAGTATGCAAACACTTTCAGGTCTTTATCAAACAAAGGAATTAATGTAGCAAGCATGCGGAAAAATCCTCCTCCGGGATCAGTTTAAAAATTTGCTGAAACAATTATACACTATTTTTAACAAATAAACCACAGAAAGATTTATTTATGAAAGCCTTTCGCGAAGAGCCCCGGCAACCGTTTCAAGCACTTTGATGCGCGCATAGTATTTGTTGTTGCCTTCGACGATGATCCACGGCGCTTAGTTGGTGGATGTTTTCATCAGCATTTCATCCACGGCCTGCTCATAAAGAGCCCATTTTTCGCGGTTTCTGAAGTCCTCATCGGTGATCTTCCAGCTCTTGTCCGGATTGTTCTGCCGCTCGTTAAACCGCCTCTCCTGCTCGTCCTTATCGATCTGCAGCCAGAATTTGAGAACGATCGCGCCGTGCTCGGCAAACTGCTTCTCCATCTGGTTCATCTCGCGGTATGCGCGCTGCCATTCGTTCTCGGAACAGAACCCTTCGATCCGCTCCACCATCACACGTCCGTACCAGGAACGGTCAAAGATCGCGATATGTCCGTCCTTGGGAACCTTGGTCCAGAACCGCCACAGATAATGGTGCGCTTTCTCGATGTCATTCGGCGCGCTGACCGGATTCACCTTATAGCCTCTGGGATCCAGCGCATTGGTCAGCCGGTGGATCGCGCCGCCCTTGCCTGCTGCATCCCAGCCTTCAAAGCAGAGAACGACCGGGATCCTGGCCTGGTAGAGTTTGCTGTGCAGGAGTTTGATCTCAGCGCTCAGCTCGGACTTCTTCTCTTTGTATTCTTCAAACGTCATCTCCTGGTTCGGATCGACCTGGTTTAACGTCTGCGTAACGTATTTCTTCTTGGAGAACTTGCCGTTCACGACTGGCTTTGCGGCCTTTTCCGCTGCAGCCAGACGCTCGGCGAAAGCAGCCTCCACGGCATTCATGAGTTTCACCTCGGCATATTTGATCTGCTCGGATTCCACGATCATCCAGGGCGCGTATTCGGTATCCGTTGCTGCCAGCATGTCTTCTGCCATCTCCAGATACTTCTCATACTTTTTATGCCGGCTGAGCGCCTCTTCGGACACTCTCCAGCTTGTCGCCTTGGAAGATAAGCGCTTCTTGAAACGCTTCTTCTGCTCGTCCTCGGAAATGTAGAGGAAGAACTTTAAGATCAGCACGCCGTCATCCGTAAGCATCTGCTCAAAGGTATTGATATCTTCGAATTTTGTCGGCAGATCCCGCTTCTTGGTCTTTCCCGCAAAACGGTCCATCCAGACGCTCCTGTACCAGCTGCCGTCGAAGATCGCGATCTTGCCCTTCTCCGGCGTCTTCTCCCAGAACCGCCAGAAGTAGGGGTGCATCCTTTCCTCCTCGGTCTCGCGGCTTTCCGCATAGACCGTGAAGTCCTTCGGCGTCATCGGCAGGATCAGTTTGTTGATCACCTCGCCCTTTCCGGCACCGTCCAGTCCTTCCACGACAATGACCGTCGGGATCTTCTTCTCCCAGAGCTTCCGTTCAAGCGCGTTGAGGGAAACTTCCAGCTCATCCATGCGCTTTTTATAATCCTCTTTGGATATCTGTGCACTAAGGTCTGATTTTTCAAGCATATGCCGTACCCTCCTGTCCCGTTTTTCTCCTTTTGTCTGACATTTTATCACTTCCCTGTCATTATATCACAATTTTATCACATAATGCGCACATTTTGTCAGTAAAATCAACACAATAATTATAACGTTAACATAAATTATGCCGATATATATAGTGAAAGGATTCTTATATTGCACCATATGTTGCATGTAGAGAGTGGTTGGTTACGATCAAGGCACTGTAAACATGGATCCGCACGGTCGGGTGCGGGCGTGTTCCAAGGAGGGGACTATGACATATGCATTACCGGAGCTCTATCAACAGAGCACCATAGCCATCGTATCCGGCGTGGCCCAGAGCAGCCCGGATAAAAAAAGACGCGAAGAAGCCACCGCCAAGAAAAAGACGGCCAAAGGCCTGTTCGCAGGAAAACTTGAGGAAGAAAGTTCCAAACTCAGCGGACGTGAGATCGAATACTACGCATCCGGTTACACGCGCTCCGCAATGCCGTACCGCACGGAAGTGAAAATGAAGCAGTACAGCTAAAAGATCGGCCCCTATCAGGCCGATCTTTTATGTTGTCCGTATTATTTTGTCCTGTCTTTGATCCGGTCGTGATTTTCCCGTACTATCCTTCCACGATAAAATACTTCGAATAGATCCGCACGTGATCGTAGATGCATTTCCAGCTGCTGCCGGAATTGACCGTCACGCAGATGTAAGGCTGTCCGTCGTTGTTCTGCGCAAAACTTACGGCGCAGTATCCGGACTGTTTCACGTAACCTGTCTTTGCATACATAACATTTCCGCCGCAGTCCTTATCCTCGATCCTTCTTAAGAACCAGTTGGAGATCTCTATGCCGGCGGGGTGCTGGGGTGTCGGCGCCGTCGTATAGATATGCTCCGTTAATACCTGCCTGCAGAGGTCATTGTTCAGCGCCGCCTGCATGATCATCGCGATGTCGTAGCAGGTGCTGTAGTGATTTTCATCATACAGACCGACGCAGTTCGTAAAGTGCGTGGTCTCGGAAAGGCCGAGTTCTGCGACTTTGGCATTCATCATTTCCACAAAGCCTTCATGCGATCCGCCCACATAGGTGGCCAGTGCGACTGCGGCGTCTCCGCCCGAAGGCAGGATCGTTCCGTAGAGCAGATCCCGGACCGTTACCACCTCGTCCGTATTGAACCCGACGATACTCAAATCATGCTTGTGCGCGTAGTCGCCGATGTCCGCCGTGATCGTGAACGTATCGTCCAGGTTTGTGATATGCTCAGCCGCAACAAGCAGCGTCAGTACCTTTGTCATGGAGGCCGGGATCATCCGCGCAGTCCCGTCCCTGTCCGCAATGATCGTATGCGTTTTCGGGTCGATCAGGATGCCTTTTTCCGCCAGAACATCACCTGCAAAACCTGCGGTATATTCCGTTCTGTCCGCATAGTAGGAGCCGTTTGGGGCAAGATCGATATCGTTGCCGCCGACCTTTTCTTCGTCTTCAAAAACGATCGCGCCGGCCTGCTCACCGGCAACCCCGGCTTCTTCATCAACAGCGCCGTTTTCGGAAGCACCAGTCTCATCCGTCATACCGGCTTGATCAGGCGCAGGATCTGCCGTGCTGTCTGCAACAAGTACATCTTCCTGCGCGGGATCTGATGGAACCGCATCCGGCACATCCTCCGTTACGACTTTTGCGGGTTCTTCATTACGGTTCAGCACCAGCAGAACGATGCCGCGGA
>JAGCXZ010000209.1 GCA_017961065.1 Lachnospiraceae bacterium | reverse complement strand
TTTTCCTTCCCGTCGCGCTTTGCTCCCATACGGATATTCTGTTCGACGGTCATGTTCGGAAACAGCGCATAATTCTGAAACAGCAGCCCGGTACGCCGCTTCTGTACCGGAAGATCGATCCCGCGGTCGGAATCAAACAGCACATTCCCGTCCACAACGATCCTGCCCCGGTCGGGTTTTATGATGCCGGCAATACACTTCAACGTCACGCTCTTGCCGCACCCCGATGCGCCGAGCAGGGAAAGCACCTCATTGTCACAGTTCAGATCGATCTTCAGATGAAAATCACGCCATTGCTTTTCGATATCAAGAATGAGCGGCACGTTGTCCCTCCTTCTTTTCCAGCAGGTTGATCGCAAGCAGCACGATAAACGAGATGAGCAGATTGAGCAGAACCCATCTGACAGCCAGGGAATCGTTATTCGTTCTCCACAGCTGATAGACCGTTGTTGAGATCGTCGCGGTATGTCCCGGCGTATAGCCGGCGATCATGCTGGTCGCTCCGTACTCGCCGAGCGCCCTTGCAAACGAAAGCACGCATCCCGCAAGAATACCCTGCCTGCAGCAGGGCATTCTGATCCGCCAGAAAACAAAAGAATCACTTAATCCGATCGAACGTCCCGCATGGGCAAGCGTCTCATCAAATGATTCAAACGCGCCGCGGGCCGTCCTGTACATCAGCGGAAAGATCACAACCGATGTGGCAAAGATCGCCGACCACCATGTCATCGTGATCTTCATGTCAAAATGTTCGTAGAGCCATGCCCCGATCAGCCGTCTGGGTCCCAGCAGGCGCAGGAGCAGATAACCGACAACCGTCGGCGGCAGCACCAGGGGTAACGTCAGGATCACATCCAGCACGCCCTTCATGATCCGCGGCGTCTTTGCGATATAATAAGCCGCCACGATCCCCGCAAAAAAGGTGATCACGGTACTGATCGACGCGATCCGTATGGAATTCCAAAGCGGAAACAGATCCATGCTTTACTCCCTGTCGCTTACTGAAGCGGTGTGAATCCGACCGATTCAAATACGGCTGACGCTTCCGGTGTCTTCAGGTAATCCAGGAACGCCCGCGCAGCCTCCTCATACTTTGTATTCTTCATGACAGCGGCCGGATAGATCACCTGTCCGCACATATCGGGCGTTGCGATGTCCGCTACGCTGAGCCCTGCGGAAAACGCATCCGTCGCATAGATCACACCTGCATCCACAGCAGCCTCTGACACCTGTGTCGTTACTTCTTTCACATTGGAACCGTACGTGATCACGCCTTTGGCTGCGAGTTCTTCCTCGTTCAATCCGTAGTAGTCAAAGATCTTCTGCGTATACTGCCCGACCGGAACGTCCTCGTTCCCCATGGCAAGCAACACCGTACCATCCGTAAGTCCTGCTGCCAGATCGCCAAAGGACTGCAGGTTTTTGGGATTTCCTTCCGGCACAGCCAGCGTGACTTTGTTTTCCAGAAGGTCGATCCTGGTATCGGTCAGGATAAAGTCAAGGCCCTTTTCATTGCCGCCGTCCACATCTTTGGAAACATCCAGCGCATTCATCTGTTTGGGTGCGGCCGAAATGAACAGATCACAGTTGGCTCCTTCTTCGATCTGCGTTTTCAGCGTCCCGGAAGAATCAAAATTAAAGTTTATTGTCACTTCCGGCGCGATGCTCTTATAGTTCTCCGCGATCTGTGTGAGTGTCTCCGTCATGGATGCCGCCGCAAAAACCGTAAGATCGGCGCTTTTCGATCCGCATCCGGACAATACCGGAAGGAGGAACAGAACGGCCGCCAAAGCAACACCGGTCTTTTTCATCTTTTTCATCTTTTTCATACCCCGTTTCATATGGATGATCACGGCAGATCTTTTTCTGCCGTATGCTATAAAAGTATCACATTCACTGCCCTGTCGCAAGTAAGGCGGGAGCCCGCCGGCCGGATCCAAAACACCCCGTTCTGTCACATTTGACATTGTTTTTTATGTTTTTTTCAGTATAATGAAATTACAGGCATCATCCTGCTTATGAGGGCTGCTCTATGTATACCAAGACCATATATGTCATCATTGACAGTCTGGCCATCATTGACATCTTCATAACGCTTTGGGCCGTTCGCCGGGTCAATCCGGTCTATGGCAAGGCGTTGCGGCATGCTCTCGTTTCCGCCGTGATCGCCATTACCGCCAACATTCTTGTTGCGCTTTCCTTTGATCCGCTTTCGGCCGAGATCGCTTATGTGATCTATTTCATTTCCATCGACTGGATCATATTCTTTTTGTGCGGCTTCTGTCTGCTCTATACCGAACACCATTCCATTGTCCGGAAAATGACTGTCCCCGGTATCATTCTCATGGGACTGGACTCCGTATCGATCGCCGCGAACTTCATCTTCGGACACCAGTTCTACATCTACCGGAACATCCGTCCTTCCGGCACCGTTTTCTACCAGACCGGATTCCAGCCGGCTTACTACAGCCATCTGGCCATCGACTATATCGCGATCATATTCGCGCTCATCTTCATCATATACAGGATCGTGAAGAGTTACAGCTTTTACCGGATGAAATATCTGATCATCCTGTCCGTGCTCCTGCTGGTCATTGCGCTTAACATCGTCTACATGACGCTCTCACTCGTTCTTGATGCTTCCGTTGTATTCTACGCGGTGGCCGGAACACTGATCTATTTCTGCATTGATATTTTTGTACCAAGGAGCCTGATGAATGCCTCGATCGGCAGAGCGGTTGATGACATGAACGAAGGGCTGATCCTGTTTGACCTCAGCAACAACTGCATCTTTGCAAACGCTTTCTCGCATCGCCATTTCCCGATCAGAGAAAAGGAGTGGGATCTGCAGTGTGAGCCCCTGTCTTCCGTGATCCGTGAACTGGAACAGGACGGGGAACCCTTCGGCACCGCTCCCTATGTTACGCAGGCACCCGACGGGAGCAGCCGGTATTACAATGTCAGGCATAACAAACTCACAGATCAGAAGGGCCGCCTGATCGGGTCCTATTTCCTGATCGAGGACACGACGGAAGAAGTCCTCTTCCTGAATGAGATCCAGGAGGCAAAGAGCAACGCCGACAATGCCAACAACGCCAAGAGTTCGTTCCTGGCCAGCATGTCGCATGAGATCCGCACACCGTTAAATGCGGTTCTCGGAATGAATGAGATGATCCTGCGGTCAACGGATGATCCGCAGCTGCACGAATACGCGGAAGCCATCCGTCTCTCCGGCGACTCGCTCCTGGGGCTGATCAACGATATCCTTGACTTTTCCAAACTGGAAGCAAACAAGATGGATATCGTATTGTCTGAATACAATCCGCATGACCTGCTCCGCGATATCTACTATTATTTCGCGCAGACCGCGCAGGCCAAAGACCTTTACATCCGGATCACCTGCGAGGAGAACATGCCGGCAAAGCTGCGCGGAGATGAGAACCGCATCCGCCAGATCCTCTCCAACATCGTTTCCAATGCCGTCAAGTATACAAAAGCCGGCGGCGTGAGCGTCGAAATGCATGCCGACCGTCTTGATGAGCATTCCGCCACACTTTCCTTCAGTGTCAGGGATACGGGGATCGGCATCGCCAAAGAGGACATCGCATATCTCTTTGACGCATTC